>JAZOPU010000152.1:0-2028 GCA_045655705.1 Candidatus Scatosoma sp. | reverse complement strand
TACAAAAGAGTGTTATTGAAATTGTCCGGTGAAGCCCTTGCGGGCGATCAAAGATTTGGGCTGAATCACGAAGTGATTGCACCCGTCGTGGAGCAAATCGTTGCCCTGCACAACATGGGCGTACAGGTCGGGCTGGTTATCGGCGGTGGGAACTTTTGGCGCGGACGTCAGGGTACGAATATGGACAGAACGACGGCGGATCACATGGGTATGCTCGCCACCGTTATGAACTCCCTTGCGATGATGGATGCGATCGAACAACGCGGTGTGCCCGTGCGTGTGCAAACGGCGTTGGATATGGTATCGCTCGCCGAGCCGTTCATTTTGCGTAAAGCACTTCGGCATTTTGAAATGGGGCGTATCGTCATATTTGCTTGCGGTACGGGTAATCCCTACTGCTCGACGGACACGGCGGCGGCGCTGCGTGCGTGCGAGATTGACGCGGATATATTGCTTATGGCAAAGAACGTGGACGGCATCTACGATTCCGATCCCAAGACCAACCCCTTGGCAAAGAAATACGAAACGCTTCGCTATGCGGATATTATTAACCAAGGCTTGAAGGTGATTGATTTCACGGCGGCGACGATGTGTATGGAAAATAACGTGCCCACACTCGCGTTCGGTTTGAACGAAGAAAATTCTATCGTTCGCGCGGTATGCGGAGAAAAATTGGGCACAATAATCAAAGTCTAAATCAAGGCTCTGTCACAGTTCCCGTTTGATTTTTGACGAAAAAACACTACGAAATACAGCGCATTTTGCTCGGTTACGGATATTTGCATTCCGCGCCCTCACAAAATACTTGTCTTTCTTGTGTTTTTCCTGCCAAACCGTAAAGCTTACTAATCAAACGTGAAATGTGGCATCGCCAAAAACAAAAAAGGAGAAAACGAATATGGTAGAGAATGAAAAAGTAGAAGAAATGATGCTGGAATTGGAAGAAAAATCGGAGAACACGCTCAAAGCCTTGGAAGGGGACTATGGTGCGCTCCGCACGGGTAGAGCCAATCCGCACATCTTGGATAAGATAGAAGTGGAGGCATACGGCGGTATGAGCAAGCTGATTGAGCTTGGTAACACGTCCACGCTTGACGCTCGCACGCTTCAAATCAACCTTTGGGATAAATCACTTTTGAAAGCGGTAGAAAAGGCGATTTTGCAATCGAATATCGGACTTACGCCCGTGAATAACGGCAACGTGATTTTACTTACTTTCCCCGTAATGACGGAAGAAAGAAGAAAAGAGCTTGTAAAGCAAGCTAAGAAAATGGGAGAAGACTCCAAAGTCGCGCTCCGTAACCACCGCCGTGAAGCGATGGATCTCTTGAAGAAAATGAAAACGTCGAAAGAGCTTTCCGAAGACGAAGTTTCTTCTTGCGAAGCGGACGTGGAAAAGACGATTTCGGGATATATGACGACGCTGGAAACGATTATTTCTGCCAAAGAAAAAGAATTGATGTCTATTTAACGTATGGCAGGGAATAGAATAAAAGCGGGGACGAAAATCCCCAAGCACATAGCCATTATTATGGACGGAAACGGGCGTTGGGCGAAAAAGCGCTTAATGCCCCGCTCTTTTGGGCATAAACAGGGTATGGAGCGTATGATCGGGCTTATGGAACACGCATTTGACTTGGGCGTGGAATATATCACCGTCTACGCATTATCCACGGAAAATCTAAAACGCCCGCAAGACGAGCTTAACGGTTTATTTGATTTGATACGCAAGCATTTCACGCCCTATCTTAAAAAGGTATGCGCGCGCGGGGTGCGCTTGCGTGCAATCGGGAACGTGGCTTTGCTTCCAACAGACGTGCAGGAAATTTTACGCTCTTCCGAAAAAGAAACGGAAAAATATCAAGGCAAGGGCATCAATATTGCGCTTTGCTACGGCGCGCGCGACGAGATTGTGCGCGCGGCGAACGAAGCCGTCAAACGGGGCGAAATGGTAACGGAAGAAAGTTTTTCGTCGTTACTTTATACCGCGGGGCAACCTGATCCCGACCTTATCATACGCACGGGCAA
>JAZOPU010000151.1:0-2632 GCA_045655705.1 Candidatus Scatosoma sp. | reverse complement strand
TACCCCAAAGAGTATCAAAAGCGAGAGCAAAATTCTTTTTATACAGTATTTTACCATCAGTATATCTTCACTTTATAGTTATTAGTTGAAATCTACCAGCCAAAGTTTATCGAACACGCCCGAAAGGTGCGTCGGGTTTTGGTTGATGGAATTCACGTCGATAAGATCTTTATTATACACGACGAGATCGTTTCTTTGATAGGTAGGAAATTCCACCGCAAGATCCATAACAAGATCAAGAGCTTCCGCATAAATAGCCTTACGCGCCGTTTTATTGATTGTCTTTCTTCCTGCGTCAATCTTATTACTCAAATTATTAATGATTGTTACTTCTTCGCTATATTTTTCCGTATCACGATAGATCACGTCATACCCCCAGTTCTTCACGGAAGTTGCTTTGGAATTCTTGTGATAAACTTGATACAAGTCGGGATCAATAGCAGACGACCAAGCAGCCGCCCAAACCTCCAAATTACCCGTCGCAAGCTTTTTCAGCGCGTTGGGATCGGTTACGACGGTAATTTTAAATCCGCACTGATTTAGTAAGTTCGCTGCAGTTTGGAACATAATATATGCGGGGTGTTCCTTTGTTTCACCAGCAATCGTGAACGTGTATTCCAAGCGTTCGCCGTCGCTGTTTTGATAGATACCGTCTACCAATTCGTAATCAGCAGGAATTGCGTCCGTGATTGCACTCACGTTTTTACGCAAGGTAATTTCCACAGGGCGCGTTGCACCCGTGGGGTATGCCCAAGACGTCGTAGACATAGGTCTATTAATCCTCACGGCTAGTTCTTCCGTGTAGTGAGTTTCAAAAATTGATTTAGTATCCATTGCACTCATAATAATACGGCGAATTTCAATATCGGGCACGAACTTAGGATTGATACCCACGTAACCGTAACCGTTGGTGAGATATTTGCCGTAACCAAGGTGTGAATAATCGGAAATTTTATTTACGTTTGCTTCTGTAGCGTTGGGTTCACCCACGTGTACGTCTTTCGTTACGAGCGAGTTGAAAATTTGATCCGAGCCTACCACTTTATAACGCATATATTTGATCTTTGCGTTGGAAAGTCCACTGCCCACCGTTTCAAAATAGGGATTGCGCTTGTAATATACGATATTATTGTTATAGAAATTCGTTCTATCTACCGTGCCCGAATCGTTCAAATTCGTCGCCATATACACGCCCGCGCCCACGGGAAGCCCGTTTTTGTCGGGATCTTGCAACACGTTTTGGAAGAATTCTTTGTCCGCAAATTTCACGCCAAAACTATCCACGCCGTTTGCCGCCGCCGTCAATTCCGCCGTCGAATAATAGTGCATAGGCGCAACCGTGAACGACATATTCCAAATAGCCTTAGGGTCTACGCCGTCGATCACGACTTTCAAAACGTCGTGTTCGTCGTCGTACGATTTGCCGTTGAAATTCTTGGTTTTATAGGTGGTAATACCCGAAATGCTCTTTACGGCAAGACCGCCTTCCAAACCGTCTTTCCATTCGTCCATTGCATCTTGCAAAATAGATTCGTAAAGTTTGTTACCTGCTTCGGTATAATAAAGCACGCGCAAATATCCGTTTGCATCGCTCGTATTGCTGTCGTAAACGGCTTGAATTGCCGCGTCGCGAACACCGTCGCCCGTGGCATTCTTGATATCGTCAAAATCACCTTCGTTATATTCCGTACAATCAGGTTGTTTTTCGTCGAGGTTGGTATAATACTTACCGTTCGTATCTTTTAAGTTTTTCCAACCCGTTTCCGTTTTTTGTTTTTGAATTTCTACAAGCCCGTTAGCAAACAAGAACGCTTCCCAAGGTTGCGTAAAGCGATATTCTTCTTTAAAGCTTTCCATGGAAGAAGAATAGTTATTCCAATCACTTGCAAGTACTTCTTTATAAATCGTTTCAAGTTGTTTGATACGCGCATCTTTATCGTCGCCTTGGAGCACGATTTCGTCATCTCTCAACCCGTCGGTAATGCGCAAATATTCGTTGTCCGCATCAATTTCATAGCTCATACCAAGCTGACTACCGTCGGCGTTGGAAAGTCCTACTTCTTGTTTACGATACGCTTCCAAGCCTTTGATCTTGGTAGAATAAATGGTTGCCGAACCCGAATACATAGGATCGAGATATACGTATAAATTGAACAATACGTCTTTGATCGTAAGGGGCGTACCGTCGCTGAACTTAATGCCGTTCTTGATCAAGAATTCATATTCCGTCGTACCGTTCTCGTCGCCTTGGTCGGTTACCGCGCCTGCCGCCGTTTTCATCGTTTCCGTATAATCGAGCGCAACCGTGGGATATTGTTCCCCGCACACAGGCACTTCCGCGCCGTCCGTGGTAAGCATACCGATTTGCGTTTGCGCCGCGATGGTTACGTCGGGCGCAGCCGTTGCAAAGAACGGGTTAAAGTTCCCGTCGAGCGCACCGATACTAAACGTCAAAGGCGTAGTTTCGGGATCATTTACATACGTTTTTTGCTTGTTTTTCTTACAGCCCACGACGGAAAACGCCGTCAATGCGCCGAGCGTTAAACAAACCACTCTTGTTAAAGCTTTCTTCATATATATCCTCCGTTTATCGTTTTTTAAGTTATTCTTCAAATGTCGGTGCACTTACACC
>JAZOPU010000150.1:0-6915 GCA_045655705.1 Candidatus Scatosoma sp. | reverse complement strand
AAAAAGGAAAAGGCTTTAAGACAAGTCTTAAAGCCCATGCATTCCCGATTAAAGTCCGTATCTCTTCTTGAACTTGTCAACGCGTCCGCCGGTATCAACCAACTTCTGCTTGCCCGTAAAGAAAGGGTGACAGTTGCTGCAAATATCTACTTTGAGAGTTTCGCAATCTTTCGTCGTACCCGTTTTGAAGGTAGCACCGCACGCGCAAGTTACCGTAACTTCGTGATAGTTAGGATGGATTTCCGCTTTCATTTATTTTCACCTCGCTATTCGTTTTCTTATCTTTTGCTTTCCAATTATAACGCTTTTTTCTTTCTTCGTCAACTGTTTTTAACGCAATTTATAAAAAAATACTTGCAAATTTCCTGAAAATGCGCTATACTAATCTTATTCGTGCAGAGCGCAGGTCTTCCCGCGTTCAATATATCCGCGAACAAAGGGCTTTTTATGAAGGTTTGGCAACTTGCATATCCACACAATTTGCAACACGTGAGCGCACCCGATCTCAAGCTTACAGACGACAAAGTCAAGGTCAAAATCACCAAGGCACTTCTCACCGAATCGGACGTTGCCGTATACTCGGGCGCAATCAAAGTAAAATCCCCGTTTATCCCCGGCAGGTTTGCCATAGGGCAAATCACCGAAGCGGGCGAGGATTCCTTTATTCGTAAAGGCGAGCGCGTGTATCTTGCGGGCGTAACCGAAGACGAACTCGCACTCGACGGTTTGAAAATTGCAGGCGAAACCGCGGATGGTTTTTATCGCGACTTTGCTTTGGCAGGCGTAAACGACGTATATTCGCTCCCCTCTTCCGTTTCCGACGAAGCCGCATTCCTAATTGATGCAATCGCGCTTGCCGAACGCGTCGTGGACGAAATGCAAATTTCCGTGGGACAACATATTCTCGTGCTCGGCGGCGGGTTATACGCCAACGTACTTTGCCAAATTCTCATTTATCACCGTGCCGTACCTATCCTTGCCGACAACAACGCCGATCGGCTTGCGCGCGCGAAAAAATGCGGTATTTATTACACTTTCCCTAACGACGAAAAACTCAAAAACAACGTTCTCGAAGTTACGGGCGGTAAGTTTGCCGACGGCGCGGTATATCTCACCTATTCCAATCGTAGTGAGCCGTCCGTGCTGTTCCCTTTGGTAAAGCAAGGCGCTTACGTTGCCTTTTGCGCTCCTACTTGCAAAAGCTTGCACGTGAACCTCGAATACGCGTTAAAAAATAACGTTACGATAAAAGGCATTACGGAAAGCCGAGAATTCGTTTCCACCGCTATCAATTTGCTTGCAAACAAAGCGGTCAACTATTCCGAATTCCCTATTGCCAACTTCAAAGAAGAAGAATTGCCCGCCGTTATGGACAAATTCGCAACGCTTCTTTCTAGCGGTGCATCTCTCCCCGAAGAACTGGATATTATTAAATTTATTTTTTAAGGAACAACACGTATTATGAAATACATTATCGCTTCGGATATCCACGGCTCTTATTTTTGGTGTGAAAAGCTTTTAAACGCTTTTGAAAATGAAAAAGCGGATAAGCTCATACTGCTTGGCGATTTACTCTATCACGGACCGCGCAACCCTTTCCCCGACGGCTATTCGCCCAAAGACGTGCTTTCCGCGCTCAACGAGCGCAAGGACAAAATTATCGCCGTGCGCGGAAATTGCGACAGCGAAGTGGATCAAATGGTTTTGGAATTCCCTATAATGGCGGACTTTTCCACGCTTACCACGCAAAAGAACACTTTCTTTTTAACGCACGGGCATATTTTTAGCGAAAATAACGCCCCCGTAAAAAAAGGCGAAGTGATTTTCAACGGGCACTTCCATTTGCCCTGCCATAAGCTTTTGGAAAACGGAGCAATTTACGCAAACTGCGGTAGCGTGGCTCTCCCCAAAGACGGCACGCCACATTCGTATATTCTACTCGAAAACGACGTACTCGTTTGGAAAAACTTACAAACGGGCGAAATTTTCGACACCCTTACACTGTAACAACACATTTGGAGCACTACCATGGAAAAACAAATACCCTATAAAATTTATTTAGAAGAATCGGAGCTTCCCAAAGCGTGGCTGAACTTGCGCGCGTTTATGAAAAACAAACCCGCGCCCCTTTTAGACCCCGCAACCAAAGCCCCTATTACATTAGACGCGCTTTCCAAAGTTTTTTGTACGGAGCTTGCGCGCCAAGAACTCGACGATACCACCAAGTATATTCCCATTCCCCAAGAGATTGTGGACTTTTATAAAATGTACCGTCCCGCACCATTAGTTCGCGCGTATTGTTTGGAAAAAGCACTCGGCACGCCCGCAAAAATTTATTATAAATTTGAAGGCAACAACACTTCCGGCTCGCACAAGCTCAACTCCGCGATCGCACAGGCGTACTATGCAAAGGAGCAGGGCTTGAAAGGCGTTACGACGGAAACGGGCGCAGGACAATGGGGCACGGCACTTTCTATGGCTTGTTCCTATTTTGGACTTGACTGCAAAGTGTTTATGGTAAAATGCTCCTATGAGCAAAAGCCCTTCCGTAGAGAAGTGATGCGCACCTACGGTGCGAACGTAACCCCTTCCCCGTCCACAACGACGCAGGTAGGCAGAAGAATTTTAGAAGAATTCCCCGGCACAAGCGGAAGCCTTGGCTGTGCAATCTCCGAAGCAGTGGAAGCGGCAAGCCAAGACGAAAGCTATCGTTACGTGCTCGGTAGCGTACTCAACCAAGTGCTTTTGCATCAATCGGTTATCGGCTTGGAAGCAAAAGCGGCTATGGATAAATACGGCGTAAAACCCGATATCGTAATCGGTTGCGCAGGCGGTGGTTCTAACCTTGGCGGTTTGATCGCGCCCTTTATGGCAGAGCAATTGCAAGGCAAAGAACGCTATGAGTTTATTGCCGTTGAACCCGCGTCTTGCCCCACGCTCACACGCGGTACGTATGCCTATGACTATTGCGACACGGGTAAGGTTTGCCCGCTCTCGAAAATGTATACGCTCGGTTCGGGTTTTATCCCCTCGGCAAGCCACGCAGGCGGACTTCGCTATCACGGTATGACGTCCACTCTGTCCGAGCTGTACGAGCAAGGTCTTATGCAAGCGCGTTCGGTGGAGCAAACGAAAGTGTTTGAAGCGGCGGAACAGTTTGCAAGAGTGGAAGGTATTCTTCCCGCACCCGAAAGCTCGCACGCGATCCGCGTTGCAATCGACGAAGCGCTCAAATGCAAGCAAACGGGCGAAGAAAAAACCATTTTGTTCGGCTTGACGGGCACGGGGTATTTCGATATGATGTCCTATGAGAAATTCCACGACGGTAAAATGAGCGATTACATTCCCACCGACGAAGAAATCGCAAAGAGTATTGCAAATCTTCCCAAAATTTAATTTTAAATCAACCTTTTACAGCACCGCTGGTTACGCCTTCCACGTAGTAGCGTTGCATACTCATAAACAGCGTTACGATAATTCCCCCCACGACAAACGCACCTGCGCAAAAAAGTGTGAAATTATCGTTAAAGCTGTTTTTTTCTGCGTTGATCATTTTATACAAGCCAAGCGATACGGTGTATAAATTGCGATCGCTTATGATCGTGTTGACGAAAATGAAATCACACCACGGCGAGATAAACGAAGTTATCACCGTATACACGATAATCGGTTTTGCAAGCGGTAAAATAATTTTCGCAAACACGACGGGTTGGCTTGCGCCGTCCAATATCGCCGCTTCTTCCATTGCTCTTGGCACGGTATCGAAAAAGCCTTTACATATATAATAAGACAGCGCACCGCTACCCGAATACACCAAAATGAGCGCGAGCAAGGAATTGGTCAGCCCCATTGCCTTTAAAATAAAATATACGGCAATCATACTCATAAACCCGGGGAACATTCCCAGCACCAAAAGTACGTTCATAATGGGTTTTCGCATACGGAAACGAAGCCTTGACAGGGCATAGCTCACCATGAGAATAAACAGCGTGGTAAGCGCGCACGAGCACACGGACACGAGCAAGGTATTGCCCAGCCAACGCATAAACAGCGTGTCGGAAAAAAGCCTTGCAAAGTTACCAAATCCAAGCCTTAAATTCTCGGGAAAAAGCGTGTTGATAATCCCCGTGGACGGCGTTACGCGGAGCGCGGTATACACGAGATAGAAAATAGGCAATATCCACGCCAGACCGAGTACCGCCAACAAGATATAGGTGGCGATATTGGAAATGCGTTTGCGCGCTTTTAAAAGCATTTTTTGCATTATTGAAATTCCCCCTCGTTTTTAGACGCCGACGAACGCAAAAAGGTAACGAGCGACAGCGTTGCGCTAATGACGAAAATCGCGATACCGATCACCGAAGCCACGTTATATTTGGGATTTTGGTCGATCGTCAAGCGGTACAGCCACGTTACGAGCAGGTCCGTCGATTGCGCTTGCGAACCACCGCCGTAGTGTAAATTATCCACAGGTCCACCGCCCGTGAGTAGCCATATCACGTTGAAATTATTGATATTGCCCACGAACTGCGTAATCAAATACGGCGTGGTTACGTGCAACATATACGGCATTGTCACAGCGAAAAAAATACGCACGGGCGACGCCCCGTCTATCCTTGCCGCTTCGTAGTAATCGGCAGGGATATTCATTAAAATCCCCGAACACATCAAAAGCGTATACGGAACGCCTATCCAAATATTGACGAGAATAATCATAAGCCGTGGCAACAACGCCAAAAACCGTTGATCGGCAAGCCATAAAATATTCGTGCCTAAAATTTTATTCAAAATCCCGTCGCCGTCGAGAATTTTTTGCATGAGTAGTAGCGTTACAAACTGCGGAACGGCTATCGCCACCACGAACAGCGTACGCCAAAGTGCTTTGAACTTGATACCCTTTTTTTGGATAAGCAGGGCAATGATAAGCCCCAAGAAATAGTTTGTGAACGTTGCAAAGAACGCCCAAACGAACGTCCACACGAGCACGCGCAAAAACACCGCCGCAAAGCCCGTACTCCCGCCCGAGAGCGAAAAGAGTAGTTTAAAATTGGAAAATCCCACCCAATCAAACAGCGTGCCCGGGGGCATATGCGCGTAGTCGTAGTTGGTGAATGCGATAAGCACCATAAAAATAAGCGGCATGAGTGTGAACACGACAAGCCCTGCAAAAGGCAACGTCAAAAGCAGTACGTGAAAACGCTCGTTGATTAAAACGCGCAAATCTTCTTTAAAACTGCGCACCTTTTCCCCGCGTGAAAGCCGCAAATCGTTTTCATAGCTACTTTTCACGTTCATTGCCCAAAGCACTATAAAAAGCACGATCAAAACGATAGAAACCACGCCGTAGAGCAAAATTAAAAAGCTGTTATCCCCCTGCACTTTCTCGAAAATTTGCAAATCTTCGTTCCAAATTTCCCCCGAAAGCTGGCGTCCTAAATCGCCCGAAAACAGGTACGCGATATACCGCCAACCAAACGCGAACATAAACACGAAAAAAGCCGTTTGCGCAAGCAAATACAATACCCCTTTGACAATTTGTCCGCGCATAAGGTTGCCCAGTCCCATAACGATAAAGGAAAGGCGGGTGGGGACGGAGCCTTTTTTTAACGCCCTACCCAAGTCGCCCAAAGCCCGCTTTTGTTTTCTTTTCGCAACTTTTTCCATACCCTCTCCTTATCCTTTATAGATCAATTGCTTTTCTTTTCAATCGCGTCCACGCACGCTTTGAGTTGCGCCGCAAGGTTGAAATTCCCGCTTTGCGCACCCGTGATCATTGCCGTACCCAAGCCCTCCATAGGCACCCAAAGCGTAGACGGCACTTCCTTTTGCGTTTTACTGTGCGCAAGCTGCGCCGTGATTGCTTTTGCGCAAACGTCCGCTTGCACGCGCTCGTCTTCTCGCGCGTCTTCGCTCGTCGGCACGAAACCGCGCTGTTCAAAATGCTTGATTTGATTTTCTTCGTTTGTATAGAACTCCGCAAATTCCAGCGCGTCCGTCTTATTCTTGGAATAGTTATTCACGCCCATAAGCTTATACCCTGCAAACGACACGAGCTGTACCTGTTCTTCGGTAGTTTTGCCCTTATCCAAGGTATAGGTGGGGAGCTTCGCCGCGGCAAAATTGTCACCCAAATATCCTTCGATCGTCGTTTTATTCCAAATTCCTGATACCGCGGCGATAATACTGCCGTCGTTAAATCCTGCCGTGATTTTAGAATCGTCCGCATCCGCTTTCACCCTGCTATCCTTAACAAGATCAAACATTGCCTGCGTTACTTTCACGCCCGTATCGCTGTCAAAATCCACTTCAATCGTCTTTTCCGCAAGACTTTCGTCGTATTCAACGGTATAGCCAAGCCCTTTGCCGAAATAGAACGCCGTCGAATACCACCCGTCAGTCATAGGATAGGCAAACTTTTTCGTATTATCGCATTTGGAAAGAATACCGTCTATGCTCTGCACTTCGCTTTCCGAAAGCACCGATTTATTGTAATAAAGGAAAAACGAATTGTCGGTGTAGGGTATGCCGTACACCCCTTCTTCGCCTTTCACTTTGATTTTCGCGGACTGCATTGCGTTATCGTCGATTTCGTCTTCAATCCTATCCAATCTCGCGCCCGCAATCCGCGCCAGCGCGTCGCCGTTGATAAGCTTGCTCAGCTGATCGTTGGCATACGAAAACACGTCCGCGGCATTCTCCACGTCGTTTAAAATACGCGTCGCCACGTCGTTTTCGCCCTGAATATCAATCGTGAACTGATAGTTTTTGTCGGGATTTTTCTTCTTGAATTCGTCCGCGACCTTTTGTGCGAACGCACGGTCAGCTTCGGACACCCAAACGGTAAGCTTCACCGCGTCCGCTGTTTCATTCTTTTTACAAGCCACAAACCCCGTCGCGCTCAAAACCGCCAACGCG
>JAZOPU010000149.1:0-3023 GCA_045655705.1 Candidatus Scatosoma sp. | reverse complement strand
GGTGAATTATACTATCAAGTGCAACACCTTACAAAAAAATGACAGTTCATATAAATCTATGTTATAATAAGTTTACCACAACAAAAATAACAAGGAGAAATATATGAACTGCTACCACCATTTTACCATAGAAGAGCGCGCTTGTCTACGAAAATACTATGTAGAAGGAAAAAGTTATCGTGAAATTGCAAGATTATTAGGGAGAAACGTTAGTTCAGTATCGCGAGAACTCCGCAGGAATTATTCGCATATGTACGACATTCCCACCTACTATCCCCACACCGCCCATAAAAAATATTTATTCCGTCGTTCCTTTTGTCACCGCGGTATGTTCGGCAACGAAAAACTCGTTGAATATATCACGGAAAAACTACAAGCAACGTGGTCGCCTGAACAAATCGCAAATACACCCTGCGAATTAAAAATGCCTTGCCATAAAACAATATACCGTTGGCTATATGAAGGCTACGTAGCAAAAGGCAATCTAAAAGTATTGAGAAAGAAAGGAAAAACCCGTAAAAGGCTTGGAAACGGCGGACGATTTACCACTGGTAAATCCATACGAAAAAGGGATAAAAGCGTATATAACCGCAAAGAATTTGGGCATTGGGAAGCGGATACAGTAGTTTCAGGGCGCGGCAAAACAAGCGCTTGTTTTGCCACCCTTGCAGAAAGAAAAACTCGGTTTTACATAGCGATAAAGATACCTGACAGGAAAGGCAGTACACTTGCAAAGGCTGTTATTACTGCATTATCTCAACTACCGAAAGGAGCAGTAAAAACAATTACTTGTGATAGGGGTTCTGAGTTTGCCAACTGGCGAGAAATAGAAAGCGCGTTGGATTGCCAAATGTACTTTGCCGACCCGTATTGCGCTTGGCAAAAAGGAACAAACGAGAACTTGAACGGACTTTTACGAGAGTTCTATCCCAAAGGGCATAATCTTTCTCGCGTTTCCCCGAAAACGCTCGAAAAAAATCTGGCGTTCATTAACGCCAGACCGAAAAAGATATTAAATTTCCAAAAACCACAAGATTTATTTGAACTTTTTCTTAAAAAGTGTTGCACTTAGTTTGACAAATCACCATAATGGAATATCTTCTCTCGTATAATACACGCCAAGCGTTTGTTCTTCGTCGTAGATAAGCAAAGCCCCCGACGTTTTTTCATCGTCGCCCAAGTTTAGATATTCCTGCATTGCTTTGATTGCTTTTTCCTGCGTGCGTTCCAAGGGATTGCGCACGTATAACAAAACGCCTTCTTCCGTTTGTACTTTAAAAATCGTTTCCTTTGTTGCCGCCGCGGGACGCACGACTTCCACGCTCAACACGTTGCGTTGTATGCCTTCCAACGTTTCGTGCGCTTGTTTCACGAACGCAAGCAACGCTTGAAAGGTTTCGTCGCCTTTTAATACGCTCCCTTTTTCCCCAACAATATGCAAAGTATCCGTGCCGTTTAAAAGGACGTTATGCCCGCCCGTGGAGCGGTTTGCACTATCCTTACGCACACCCAAAACCACCCCGTCAGCGTTTAGAATATAATATTCTTCTTGGGATTTAGAAGTGGGAACGGCGTATACTTCCGCATCTTCACGTACTTCTAAAACCAAACGGTTGGGATAGGATTTTTTAAAGGAAACGATACGAAGATATGGAAATTCTTCCGAGATTGCGTCCGCTTCTTCCCGTTTAACAAACAACGTGCTACGCTTTTTATACGTTTCGAGCAAACGCGTTTTAAACGCCGCCGCTTCTTCTTCCGCTTCTTGGGAGATTACGGGCGCGTAGAGCGTAACTTCGTCCACGCGATACACGGACGAAACACCCAGCACCGCGGCAGACAAAAACAAAAGTATGCTCAATAGAATAATTATCCAGTTTCTTTTCGTCATTTGTTTCCTCATTGGTAGTTTGCCTGTTTTTGCCTTTCTTATACGGCAAAGTTTATATTTTCACACGGCGTATTTTCCCGCCGAGTTTTTTTAGTTTATATTCAAAATCCGCGTAACCGCGATCCACGTGCGAAAGGTCCAACACTTCGCTTTGTCCTTCGGCAACAAGCCCTGCGATTACGAGCGCCGCGCCACCGCGCAAATCCCCCGCCGTTACGCGCGCACCGTGCAATTTCTCCACACCCCGTATCACAGCCGTTCTGCCGCGAACGGTGATGTCCGCGCCCATACGCTTTAATTCAGCGGCGTATTTATAACGCGTTTCAAATAAATTTTCCACGACGAGCGTCGTGCCGTTCGCCACCGAGCAAAGCGTGGCGTATTGCGCTTGCAGGTCGGTGGGAAAACCGGGGAAGGGCATTGTTTCCACCAAATCCACCGATTTGAGTTTTCCGTCGCTTTGTAATATTATTTTATCATTTTTTGTATGTATTTTGCAACCGTTTTCACGCAATTTATCTAAAAGTGCTGCAAGATTTTCCGAAAAAACGCCTTCCGTTTGGATTTCTCCGCCACAAGACGCCGCCGCAATCAAAAAAGTACCTGCTTCTATCCTGTCGCAAATGGGAGAATATTCCACTCCACGCAAACGTTTTACCCCTTCCACGACGATTGTACTTCCGCCTGCGCCCCGCACCTTTGCGCCCATAGCGTTCAAAAAGCGTTGCAAATCTATAATTTCAGGTTCTTTCGCGGCATTGCGGATAAGCGTAGTCCCTTCCGCTTTAACCGCCGCTAAAATGATATTTTCCGTTGCGCCGACGCTCGGAAAATCTAAAACAACTTCCGCGCCCTTTAGTTTATCCACGCTACAAGTTATGTACCCGTTCTCTTCGACGATCTTTACACCCAAGCGTTGCAAGCCTTTTAGGTGTAAATCAATCGGCCGAAGCCCGATGTCGCAACCGCCGGGATAAGCGATTTTTGCGCGTCTAAACCGAGTAAGCACCGAGCCGAGCATAAAAACGGAAGAACGCAGTTCCTTCGTTAGCCTTGCGGGAAGTTCGTGAGAAACTGCGTTTGCGCTATCAATGACGGTTATTTCCGTTCCCCGTCTAACCTCACAACCGAG
>JAZOPU010000148.1:0-12147 GCA_045655705.1 Candidatus Scatosoma sp. | reverse complement strand
TCCCAAATGCGCGAGATCGTGCATTTTCAAAAGCTGGTACACCTGCTCTAACCGCTCCCCCGTGATTAGTTCCCGCACTTCTTGCGAAATCTCGGTAGCGCAAAGCGCGTAGCGAAGTAGCGCAAACGCGACTTTTTGTATCTCCCCCATCATCTTCCCCTTATGTGTTGTTTTTTAGAACTTTCTCCAAACCATCTTGTCCACGACCCCCGTATAGGACTGAATGATCTTTACCACTTTTGTGGATACGTTTTCTTCCACGTAATCGGGCACGGGCAAGCCGTGCGCACCGTCTTCGCAGAGCGAAACCGCCGTTTCTACCGCCTGCGTCAGCGATTTTTGATCTATCCCCGCAAGCACGAAACACGCTTTATCGAGCGCTTCAGGGCGTTCAGTGCTCGTCCGAATACAAACGGCAGGGAACGGTTTTCCGATACTTGTGAAAAAGCTGCTCTCTTCCGGCAACGTACCGCTATCCGAAACCACCGCGAACGCGTTCATTTGTAAATGATTATAATCATGGAAACCAAGCGGTTCGTGGCGAATAACCCGTTTATCCAAAACAAACCCACTCTTTTCCAAACGATTTCTACTGCGCGGGTGGCAAGAATATAATATAGGCATATCGTACTTTTCAGCGATTGCGTTGATAGCGTTAAAAAGCGACAAGAAATTTTTTTCCGTGTCGATATTTTCTTCTCTGTGCGCGGAAAGCAGGATATACTTTTTCTTTTCCAAGCCCAGCTTTTGCAAAATTTCGCTCTTTTCAATTTCCGCAAGATTGCTATGCAACACTTCCGCCATCGGCGAGCCTGTAACGTACGTTCTTTCTTTGGGCAGTCCGCAATCGGCAAGATAACGGCGCGCGTGCTCGGAATACGCCAAATTCACGTCGGAAATAATATCGACGATACGCCTGTTCGTTTCTTCGGGCAAGCACTCGTCTTTGCAACGATTGCCCGCTTCCATATGGAAAATAGGAATATGCAACCGTTTTGCCGCGATCGCGGAAAGACAGCTGTTCGTATCCCCCAAAATAAGCAATGCGTCGGGTTTTACCGCGGTCATAAGTTTATACGAACAGTTGATAATATTCCCTACCGTCGCGCCCAAATCGTCGCCAACGGCGTCCATATATACTTCGGGTGCGTCGAGTTTTAAATCGTGGAAAAACACCCCGTTTAAGTTATAATCGTAGTTTTGTCCCGTGTGCGCGAGAATACAATCAAAATATTTCCTGCACTTATTTATCACCGCCGCCAAACGGATAATTTCAGGGCGCGTACCCACGATAATAAGCAGTTTAAGTTTGCCGTTGTTTTTAAATTGTACGTTAGAATAATCAAGTTTAATATCCATTACACTACCTCAAAAAACGTATCGGGCTTGGTCGGGTCAAACGCTTCGTTTGCCCACATCACCGTTACTAAATTTTCCGTGTCCGAAAGATTGATAATATTATGCGTGTACCCAGGGAGCATATGCACCGCTTGGATTTTCTCCCCGCTCACTTCAAATTTTAACACTTCTTCCGTGCCTATTTTGCGCTGTTCGATTAGCCCATGCCCCGAAACGACAATGAAAAATTCCCATTTCATGTTGTGCCAATGCTGACCTTTGGTAATCCCAGGTTTGGATATATTGACAGATACCTGTCCGCATTTTTCCGTTCTTAAAAGCTCGGTAAAGCTTCCGCGCGTGTCTTCGTTCATTTTGAGTTCAAACGCCACTTTTTCTTTGGGTAGATAGGAAAGATACGTTGAATATAATTTCTTCGCAAATCCCCCGTTTGCAAGCTCGGGCATAACCAGCGTTTGCGGTTGCGATTTAAACGTTTCCAAAAGCGACACGATCTCGCCCAGCTTGACTTTATGCGATACAGGCACGAAACAATATTTCCCATTCTCCGTTGCCACCGCCTGTACTCCTTCGTACTTACAACGGTGGGGCTTTCCCTCCAAAAGATCCAGCATTTCGTCGATTAAATCGTCGATATAGACAAGCTCCAACTCCACCGAGGGATCGTTGACCGTGATCGGCAAATCATTTGCGATATTGTTACAAAACGTCGCAACGGCGCTGTTATAATTAGGTCTGCACCACTTACCGAACAGGTTAGGGAAGCGGTAAACGAATACCTGCCCGCCTGTTTTTTTTGCATAATCAAAGAAAAGCTCTTCGCCTGCAAGTTTACTTTTGCCGTATTCACTGCCCGCAAAACGCCCTTCGAGCGTGGCTTGCACGGAAGAAGAAAGCATAACGGGACAGGTGTTTTTATGCTTTTGCAAGGTATCTAAAAGGACACTCGCAAACCCAAAATTGCCCTGCATAAACTCTTCTTGGTTTTGCGGACGGTTTACCCCCGCCAAGTTGAACACAAAATCGGCTTTTTGACAAAACGCGTCAAGCTCTTCTTGCGTATTCCCTAAATCGTATTCAAAAATTTCGCCAATAGAAAGCGCAGGGCGGGTTTTGTTCCTGCCGTCTTGCAGGGTTTTCAAGTTCTCCACAAGATTACGCCCGACAAATCCCTTTGCGCCCGTTATCAGTACGTTCATGCCCGTTCACCTTTTTTGAGTTCTTCTTGAATGTAGGCAAGCGAAGCGATTTTTTCTTTCGTTTCCGCCACCGTCAAGAGCTTCGTATTGTTGGAATTAAACTCGGTAAGCGTGTTCCGCTCAGTGTCGCCGCTATTGAAATATTTATCATAGTTAAGCCCGCGCTTGTCGCAAGGCACACGGTAGAAATTACCCATATCGATCGCATTCGCACATTCTTCGTTTGTGAGTAGTGTTTCATACATCTTCTCGCCGTGGCGAATACCAATCACCTTAATGTTATTTTTATCCCCGCCAAAAAGCTCACACACCGCTTCTGCTTGCGTTTGGATCGTACACGCAGGTGCTTTTTGCACGAGAATATCCCCGCTCGTACCGTGCTCGAACGCGAATAACACAAGATCCACCGCTTCGTCCAGCGACATAATAAACCGTGTCATGGTGGGATCGGTAACGGTGATAGGTTGTCCGTTTCGGATTTGTTCAATCCAAAGCGGAATAACACTGCCCCGCGAACACATTACGTTGCCGTAGCGCGTGCAACAAATCTTCGTTTTGTTGGGATCGACCGTACGCGATTTCGCCACGATTACTTTTTCCATCATTGCCTTACTCGTACCCATTGCGTTCACGGGATACGCGGCTTTGTCGGTGGAAAGACAAATCACGTTCTTCACGCCCGCTTCGATTGCGGCGGTAAGTACGTTTTCCGTACCAAGCACGTTGGTTTTAACGGCTTCGATAGGAAAAAATTCGCAGGACGGCACTTGTTTAAGGGCAGCTGCGTGGAAGATAAAATCCACACCGTGCATAGCATTTTTAACACTGGCAAGGTCGCGCACGTCGCCTATGTAGAATTTAATTTTTTCAGAAACTTCGGGCATTTTAGCCTGAAACTCGTGGCGCATATCGTCCTGTTTTTTCTCGTCGCGAGAGAAAATACGGATCTCACCGATATCCGTTTGCAAAAAGCGGTTAAGCACGGCATTACCAAAGCTCCCCGTCCCGCCAGTAATAAGTAACGTTTTATTCGTAAACAGCGACATAATTATCTCCTATTTGTTTAGATCTTTTTTAATTTGCGTTGTAGAAATTTCAGGCGTGCGCTCTAAATATACAACTTCAACGCCTTCTTCTTTCAAAAAGTCAAATTTACCTTTCCAGTCGTCGCCCATAACGAACGTATCAATATGATACTCGTGCATATCCGTACGCTTTTGATCCCAATTTTCTTCGGGAATAACGAGATCTACATAACGTATCGCTTCTAAAAGCTGTTTTCTCTTTTCATAAGGAAAATAACATTTCTTTTGTTTTTCATTCCAATTAAACTCGTCCGTAGATAACACGACAATCAAATAATCCCCCAACGCTTTCGCTCGACGAAGTAAATTGATATGCCCATAATGCAACAAATCAAACGTCCCGTATGTAATCACTCTTTTCATTTCACGTACTCCTTATAGGATTTTTCCAAATCAACAAAATATGGTTTATGTCCAAATCGCTTTTCTTCGGGTGGTAATTGCATATAGTCGCCATAATGCGTTGTCAAATAAGCGTTCTCATTATAAGCAATTTTTGCTGTCAATCCCCCAAATTTAATATTTTTAAGTGGATATAAATCAGTTTTGCTTACATACTCGGTTTTCCAAATAGGAAAACACAAACAAGCAACGGCAGCCTGGCTTGTTCCATTGTATTGTGTCGCAATTTTATCCAATTTCTTTAAAAACATTTTTCTTGGCAACAATTGTACCGCAAAATGTACAAATCTTCTAATAAGTGCCTTTATTCGCGCCGTACCATTTATAGGTTTTTCACTCACATCAAGCGATTGTCGATATACAAACAACTTTGTCCACTTTTGATATTTACGAAACTGTCTTTTATTTTTCTTTTTATCATCGGGCACTTCGTCAAAAGGAAATATATCCACATATACTCCGTGGTGCATTTTTATCTTTCTATTACAATATTCAACAAAACTCGTATCGTCAATACGCACTTTGCTATAAGTATAGGGAGAATTTTGTTCGTTGTAAGGGCTTTGCAAATGATAATTAGTGGGGAGAAAATTATCGGCTATTTCTAAAAACTTATTATAATTTTCACGTGTCATACCCACGTCGATATCGTCATCCCACGGGATAAAGCCTCCGTGTCGAACCGCCCCCAACGCCGTACCCCCAATAAGGAAATATTCTATTTTCTCACGCTCGCAAATCTCTATAATTGCACGTAAACAATTCGTTTCAATATCTTGAATTTTTTCTAATTCTTCCTTTGAATAAATCGTTAATAATTTTAATTCTTCACTCATTCTCTTTCACCTTTTTGTTAAATTTACCAAAAAACGAGCCGACAAAAGCAGGTCTTTGCTTTTTACAAATCAGCCAATATAAACCGCATTCTACTAAATAGACCGTTGCCCCAACTGCAATTTTTATCAATAACACCAAAACGTTATGACAGGTCAATAACGGGGTTAATATCCACAAAATCGCAAACATTACAAAACCAAAAATGATATAGATACTGTTTGCAAATATTTCTCTTAAAAATCCCCAATCTTTCGTTTGCGCGCCCATTATAACCACTTGCACCAAAAGCACCGCAAATTCTGCAATCAAAGTGCCATAGGTTGCCCCCTTTGCCCCTAATGCAAAGGTTTTCAATAAAATATAATTTGCAATCAAATTGACAACCGCTCCTGTACAAGTAGAATATACGTATATTTTATCCCGTCCTTCGGGTATTAAATGGGAAGCACGTATATGCGTAGAAACGGCTTTTATAACAATTATCCAAGCAAATATGTAAATCAATGTAATACAAGGTTCATAACCTGCGCCAAAGAAAATCGGCACAAATTCTTTTGCAACCGCCGAAATACCGAATGCAATCGCGCAAATAGCCACTAAATTAAACTTAACCGCTTCACTTTGCGTTACCTTTGCTTGTGCTAAGTGTCCACTGCCAATTTGCGCGGATATCCTTGACATAAACACGTTGCTACACGCCGTGATAACCGTCAAAGGAATACTAACAAGCTTGTCCGCATTATAATAATATCCACTATTTGCTTCATCGCTGAATATCCCAAGCATAGTTTTATCCATTGCGTGATAAATACTTGCCGCCGCCACGGGAATAAACAAAAGCAAATTCGGCTTGATATGTTTGATTACGTCCGAAAAAGTAATTTTTGAAAATTCTATGCAATCTTTAATTTGCAACCATAATACGGCGTTACTAATCAACGTTCCAACGGCAAGAATAAGAATATACGCAAGCAAATCTCCACTATCACGAACAAATAAAAATATACTAACGACCGTTAAAATTTTAACGATAATATTTCTAATAACCGTCGTTTTATATTTTTCAAGTCCGAAAAACAACCAACTAATATTGATCATTTCACTAAAAACGTAAATGGTTTGTATCCACAAAATCAATCGATTATCCGAGTTTGTAACCACGCAAAAGAAAACGTAGGCTAACACGGCTAACCCTGATGAAATCAACTGAAACGCATATATCGACCAAAACGTTTTGCTCGTTTCTTCTTTGCCGTTACTTTGCGCAATCGCACGCATACCATAGGACGAAACGCCAAGCAATGCAAACATAATAAAATACGCAACAATAGAATTATTGTATGCGTAAATGCCCAAACCCGTCGCGCCAAGTACACGAGAAAGATAAGGCGAAGTAATAAGGGGAATGCATATTGCAAGCACTTGATAGATTGTTTGATATAACATATTCGTTTTTAACTTCGACACAATCTAATCCCCACTTTTTGTTATTTTTGCAATATTTCTAAATGTTCTTTTGCCATATTCTCAAACGTATACGGCTGAATGGTTTGCAAGCTGTTTTTTGCAAATGCCTGCATATCGCTTGCAAATACTTTCTCTATTGCTTTTTGCAATTCTTCCACGTTATCTACGGGAACAATATACCCGTTTTCGTCGTTTTTAACAAGCTCTAATCCTGCAACACACTTATCCGTGGTGATAACGGGCAATCCGTTTGCCATTGCTTCATTGATTACCAAGCCCCACGCGTCGCCACGGGTAGGCAAAACGAATACGTCTGCCATTTGATAATATTCTTTCAAATCTTCTTTATTCTTAAATCCAACGAAATGCACGTTTGCAAGCGCGTTTTGTTCTCGTAAATCCAAATATTCCTGTGTTGGCACACCACCCACAAAATAAAAACCGATATCACGGGGTAAATGTATCGCCGATTTTATCGCGGTATCAAAACCTTTACCTGGAATAAATCTACCAACAATCAACACCACTTTTTTTTCTTGTATCCCAAGTTTTTCCCGCAATATTTGTTTTTCTTCTTGTGTGGGCACGGCTTTTATTATATCTTTTTCAAAAAGCGAAGTAAACGGATATCTATGCAATTTTTCTTTTTCCGCACCATAGGTAAGATAATATTCGTCGTGCACTTTTGCCGTACTGAAATATCCTTGCGCCCCTTTGATAAAATGCTTTTTAATTTTTTCTTTTATGCCTTTACCGTTTTTGGCAAAGCCCCCGTCGCTTTCCAACCAATAGGAGATTTTATGTTTGCGCATATAGCGAATGGCAATCATTCCCGTGGGCGCGGTAAAATCCGCGCAAATGATTTTATCAAACTTATCTTCTTTTATTACTTTTTTTATTGAAAAACAAATCGCCGTGTCGGTATTGATAGATTTGCCTTTTAAAAAGATGCCTTTAAAATTTTGAAATTGATAATCCAACCACGATTTATCTCTTTCATTCGACGTTGTTTTTTCAAACGTAACCGTTAGGTCACAATATTTCCCCATTTCGTTAAAAAAATCAACGCGATACGGCGATGGCACATTTGTCATAAATAAAATTTTCATTTTTTCCTCTTAAAATCCAAACCGACCTTGCTTTACTGCAATAAAATACATAAAATAGGCAACAACAACATACGAAAGGGTATAAGCAAGCGAACTCATTAAATCCCCCCGCAACATAAAGAAAAATGCTGATAATAAAAAAGGATAAATAATATCTATGTATGCATAATTCTTCCTTTGTCGCACATATTTTCGTTTCCAATACGCATTATCTAATCTCCGAATAACATACCCAATTAGAAAAGCCCCCATCAATAAACCTACTACTTCAAAGTTAATAAAAAATTCCCCTGGTAACGGGCAGGAAACATTTGTAAAATCTCTTCCAAAGCTTTCCATGATTGTAGCACCTGAACCAATAGGCTTGCCCACCCACATTGTTCTTGGAATAAAGAATAATATCGAGCCTATAAATTGCATCCCGTATTCTATACCAAAATGATTGGTATAACGAAACGTTTGTATTAGCATAGAATAGGCATCATAGTCCCCTGCTGTATATTCATTGAGAAACTCGAATACAATTCTTTGTAATGTTTTCCCCACTTGTGCTTCTTCAAAGGAACTATTTCGAAATGCATTTAATAAAGGGAATATTATAATTAATCCTACTAAAAAGATATATATAAATCTCCTACCTTTTAACGCTCTTTCAAAGAGCAAAACAAATATTCCCACATATACAATTGCCATTGCATTTCGCGAAACCCCCAAAGGAAAAATACAAATTAATAAACACAGCAAATTAATTGTTGTGCGAAAACCATTTTTTTCCTTATTCAAAATGCAAAACACAAAAGTAAACAAAACAAATGAACGAGTAGCGTTCAAAATTAATAAACTTAAAGATTGTTTCTCTATTATTGAAAACGAATCATTTGTTCCTTGCGACAATAAATTCTCCAACCCAACATTCGTTAAATAATAAATGGCAATTCCAATAGAAATAATCGTAAAAAGATTTAAAATTGACGGATTTATCCGCAACGGCTTGACGAGGCTTGTATTTTCTATCACCTTATCCTTTTTTGATTTTCTTGCTCTACCGCCCAATAAAAACACTATCCCCCAAGCAAATAACAATAAATTGGCTTTTAACAATTCGTTTGTTGTAGGTTTCAAATCCCAAGGAAACGCATTTGCTGAATATTGAATAACAGGTGCAAAGAAAAAGAAAAAGAAAAAGAAAATCCAATGAATGGTTTCCAAGGAATACGGGCGTTTTTTACTGCTTTGCATAAGCATAATACCCGACAATAATCCGTTCATTACAAAAGTAAAAACAACCAGCCAATCGGCTTTGGAATTCAAGTTAAAAATTGCAGCAAATGCCAAAATAGAAAGGAAAATTCCAAGAACTAATCCCCCTACCCATTTTGGTATATACTTTTTGCTTTGTGTAATTTGTATTCCTTCAGTTCTCATTATTATACAACCGACTATATTTAATATTCATATTTTCTGCTTTTTTGTTTGTTATGGATAATTTTCCGCTTAATTGAATTTTTCTAAAAACTGCGGGTAAATCCCCTTTGTCGACTACGTTTTCGGGGGAAACGCTTTCCACGCTTCCGCCTGTGCGGTAGGTGATCACGGGCGTTCCGCATGCTTGCGCTTCTAAATTTACCGTCGGGTAGTTATCTTCATACGTCAAATTCAAAAACACGTCGGCGGTGGTGTAGATCTGAGCAAGCTCTTTCGTGCTGTTTGTGCGCGTAATCCCGATCACGTTTTTCGGCAAGTCTTGCATTTGCTTTTCGCTTAAACCTACCAAAACGATTGCATAATCTTCATCGACCATTTCCGCAAGTTTTAAAAAGTCCGCAAGCCCTTTCCGCTCTTCCCAAGTACTCGCAACACCAAGCAAGATTTTCTTATCTTCCAATCCGTAACGCACCCGAAAATCGCTTTCGGTGGGCTTAAACACGTTCAAATCAATGCCATTCCGCACTACTTCCACGGTATATTCGCCTAAAAACGACTGTTTCACGATATCCGCAAGCCACTGTGACGGCGTTATAATCGTTAAATTATCAATACCCGTAAACCACTTTTTTTTCAGACTATAATTTTTTTTGGATCTATCGCGCAACAAACTGGCGGGATATCGTTTTTTTTGCGAACATTTATAACAACCCGTTTTCCATTTTTCGCAACGAGCGAAATCAAAGTATGAGCAATGCCCCGTAAACGCCCAACAATCGTGCAACGTCCACAGTATTTTTTTACCACAGGTCTTTAAATATTTAAACAGTTCCCCGATATGCAAATAATAGCCGTGGATATTATGCAAATGAATCACGTCGGAATCGTACTGCTTTACCCATTTAATAAACTTTTTCGTTGCCAATCGGGAATGAAAGCCCGAAGTATCGAAAACACGCGAGAGTGCGCCGTGGATTTTAACGCCCGTGTCCGTACCGATACGCACGGCGTATTTTTCATATTTTTGCGGTACGCTTTCCCGCCCATACGCGATTTTGCAAGTATGTCCTTGCGCTTCCAGCGTTTCGGCAATGTCCGTGCATATACGCCCCGTGCTCCTGATCCCGCAAACGGAATTGATCATCAATACTTTCATTCTTCAAACGCCTTTTCGAGATTTGTTAGGAAATTTTCTTTTGCGAAATGTTGTTCATAATACGCTCTTGCATTCGCGCCAAACTCTATTGCCTTGCCCGTTTTTACGTCTTCATAAAAAGCGCGGATATTTTTCGCCAAGGCTTCCGCATTCTCCGCTTCGCTTACGTACCCGCAACCCGCGTCCGCTATCAACTCCGCGCCCGCGCCGTCGATCGCGCCGATCACGGGTTTCCCCGCCGCCATATACGTTTGCGCTTTCCCTGGAAGCGTCAAGCTTAATACTTCGTCTTTGACGAGCGTAAGTAACATTCCGTCCGCTTTTGCGTAGAAATCCGACATTTCGTTAAGTGGTCTACGCCCGTAGAACACAACCTTTGAAAGTCGGTGTTCCGTGCAATACGCCTTGCATTTTTCCAGCTCAATCCCGTCACCTACGATATGATAGCAAACGGGCAAATCCTGCGTTTTTGTTGCCGCATTGCAAACGGTCATAAGGCTTTGCGCCGCGCCGATATTGCCCGCAAAAAGCAAATCCACGCTACCGTTTGGCTCTTTTTTGCAATCCACCGCGGAAAACAAATCTTCGGCGTATTGCGGTAAATAACCAATCCCGCCCTTATCAATCCCGAATTCCTTGGACAAATAGTCCTTGAAAAGTTTACTCGTTACAAGCAGTTTATCCGCCGCGCGGTAGATTTTTTTCGATACTTTATGATAGTATTTATACAAAAGCGAACCGCGTTTCACTCCGCCCACGATCAAGCTTTCGGGCCAAAGATCCATTACGTACATAACCAGCTTCGCGCCGTGTCTTTTCTTATACGCCACCGCGCCGTTCACCATCATAACAGGCGAAAGCTGGTTGGCAAACACCACGTCGAATTTTTCTTTCATACGCTTGATATACCGTTTGGACGATATCGCAAAGCTGTAATAATTCAAAAACCGAAACAGTGTACCCGTTCTTCTGCCTATTTCAAAGCAACGGTGAATTTTCACCCCTGCGCGTATTTCGTCGCGCATTTTTCCTTTTTCATACCCTGCGTAAATCTTACCCATAGGATAGTTGGGCGTACCCGTAACCACGGTAACTTCGTGTCCGCGCTTTACGAGTTCTTCACAAATATCCGTGATACGAAACGGCTCGGGGTAGTAGTGTTGACAAACGACCAAAATTTTCATACCGTTTCTTGTTCCCTATCCTGCGCGGGTGCGGCTTCTTCAAGTGCGATCGGTTGTTTCTCAGCGTGTCCTTCTTCAATTCCGTCTTCACGAAGTACAACGACAACCGTTTTGAGTATGATTTTCACGTCGCCCCAAAAGGTGATTTTTTTTGCGTATTCCCCGTCCACGTCTGCCTTTAACGACATATTCGTAAGCTTATCTCTTGCACGAATTTGCGCAAGCCCCGTAAGCCCGGGGCGAACGGCAAGCGCGCCCGTTTGACGGCGTTTTTCCGTCAGCTCCGTTTCACTGCAAACAACGGGGCGCGGTCCAACGATAGACATATCCCCTTTTAAAATACAAAAAAGCTGGGGCAATTCGTCAAGGCTTGTCCTACGCAAAAAATGTCCCACTTTGGTTATGTACGTTTCTCCGTTAATTTCACGCGTTGCCACATCGTGCGGAGCGTCAACGCGCATACTGCGGAATTTATAAAACTTAAACGTTTTTCCGTTTCTCCCTACTCTATCCTGCACGAATATCGCAGGGCCTTGGCTCGTGGCTTTCACGATAATCGCAATAACGAGCATTGGTAGCGCCAATATGATAATCGCCAAAAAGCTCAATACAATGTCGAAAAAACGCTTAAAAAATTTTTGATACATAATTCACACTTTCCCATCGGCAATAAAAATTGCCGTTATCATTTCCCTTCGTGAAGTGGCGTAATACGCCCTTTATAACTTTTATATTATAACATACTATATATATTTTGTCAATACTTTTGGGAAAAATGTTCCTTTTTTTTACCTGCATTCGTTAAAAAAAATGTAATTTTTTGAAAAAAAGTGGCACTACGTTCTTGACAAACGGCGACAATATGCTATAATAACCCCGCGACGGACGCCAAAACGGACTTCCCTATCCGTGTTTTTACAGCCA
>JAZOPU010000147.1:0-6064 GCA_045655705.1 Candidatus Scatosoma sp. | reverse complement strand
GAAAGCAATGAATAAAAAACCAACGAGAAAAACAGAAAAAGCGGTGGAGTTTACCGCCGTATATAAGGTCAATTACAGTGATACGTTGCTTGCGTTTTTGCTTCGCAAAAGTAACACATCGAGAAACAACGTAAAATCGTTATTATCGCGCCGTCAAGTGCTCGTCAACGGCGCGCTCGTTACGCAATTTGATTATCCGCTCGCCAAAGACGACGAAGTAAAAATTGCAAAAAAGACTGTGAGTGAGAGCGTGGCAACGGCGCCAAAAAGAACGCGTGCGCGCGCAGAAAAACCCCAACCGATTAAAATCTTGCTCGATAACGAAGAGTTTATCGCAATCGACAAGCCCGCGGGGCTACTTTCAGTGGAAAGCGACAAAGAACGCGAGTGTGCGTATACCTACGTTTGCAATTATCTAAAAAGCCAAGGCAAAAACGCGCGTCCGTTCGTTTTACACCGCATTGATAAAGAAACTTCCGGCGTGCTCGTGTTTGCGAAAAACCCGAAAATCCATTCTATGCTCAAAATGCATTGGAACGAGCTGGTAACAAAGCGTGAATACGTGGCAGTGGTGGAAGGCGTTTTAGAAAAAAAGCAAGACGAACTGGTATGTTTTTTGAAAGAAAACGCCAATAATTTAATGTATTGCACGCAAGACCCGACGGGACAAAAAGCGGTCACGAAATATAGAGTAGAACAGGAAAACGGCGTTTTGTCTATGCTCCGTGTGGAGATAGAAACGGGTAGAAAAAATCAAATCCGCGTACAGCTCAAAGCGGCGGGACACGCGGTGGTTGGCGACGATAAATACGGCAGTGAGAAAAATCCTTTGGGACGGCTTGGCTTGCACGCTTCGCGCCTTGAATTTATTCACCCCGTAAGCAAGGAAGTGGTGTCTATCCACGCCGCGCCGCCTGCAAATTTTAGGAATTTATTTTAAAGGACAATGAAAAAAGTATTAGAAGATTTTTTTAAAGACGACGGGTTCGTCAAGCTTTCGGGGATTGAACTTGTATCGGTGGACGAAACGCAAGCGATTGCGCAGGCGAAAATTTCGCGGGAGCATTTGAACGCGAACGGTTGCGTGCAAGGCGGAATGTTATACACCTTGGCGGATTTTGCATTCGCCGCGCTTGCCAACTATTTACACCCAGCGACGGTTACGCAAGGCGGACAAATCAGTTATATCCGCGCGGCGTATACGTCGCTTGTCACCGCCAAAGCACGGGAGATCACACGCGCGGGGCGTAATTGCGTTTGCGAAGTGGTGCTCTACGACGATAAGGACGAGATTGTGTGCGTTAGCACGTTTAACGGATTTATAAAAGAAACAGCCCATAAAGACTGGGACTGGAAAATGCGGGAGAAAAAAGCATGATATACGATGAAAAAATAGAAACTTTATCACGGGAAGAAATGCGAGAATTGCAACTCAAACGCTTGCAAGAGATTGTGGCTTACGCCTATGAAAACGTACCTTTTTACAAGAAAAAATACGACGAAGCAGGGGTAAAGCCTTCGGATATCAAGACCTTGAAAGACATTGAAAAATTGCCTTTCGTAACCAAAGCGGATCTTCGCGAACATTACCCCTACGGCTTATTGTCCGTGCCCCTTTCTAAAATTGCGCGTATTCACGCGTCGAGCGGTACGAGCGGAAAACCCACCGTCGTTGCGTATACGCAAGAAGATATGGAAGTATGGACGGAATGTGTGGCAAGGTTGGTTGCGGCGGCAGGGGGCAAAAGCGACGATATCGTACAAATTTGCTTTGGCTACGGACTTTTCACGGGTGCGCTTGGCTTGCACCAAGGCTGGGAGCGTATCGGCGCGGCTGTCATTCCCGCATCCGTTGGAAACACCGAACGGCAAATTATGCTTATGAAAGACTTGCAAACGACAGCGCTCGTTTCCACGCCCTCGTATGCGTTACATATTGCCGAAGAAATGGAACGGCTTGGTTATAAAAAAGAAGATTTCAAACTGCGCGTGGGTATGTTCGGGAGCGAAGCAAGCTCGGAAGAAATGCACGCGGAGATTGCGAGAAAGTTGAACGTATTGCCGACGGATAACTACGGACTTAGCGAGCTGATAGGCCCCGGCGTTTCAGGCGAGTGTGAGCATAAATGCGGTATGCACATCAACGAGGACCACTTCTATGCGGAAATTCTCGATCCCGAAGATTTTCACGCGCTTGACGAAGGGGAATATGGCGAGCTCGTGCTCACGTCGCTCACGAAAAAATCTATGCCGATGATTCGTTATCGCACGAAAGATATCACCAAAATCGACTATTCCAAATGCGCTTGCGGAAGAACGACGGCGCGTATGGCAAAGCTCAAAGGCAGAACGGACGATATGCTCGTGGTTAAGGGCGTGAACGTGTTCCCGTCGCAAATCGAAGGGGTGCTCATGACGTTTAAAGAGCTTGGAAGTTCGTATGAGATTATCGTCACGCGCGAAGATTATAAGGATAAATTAGAAGTTAGAGTAGAGCTTGTGGACGATAGTATCGTTGGCGATTACGGCAAAATAGAAAAACTGTCTAAGGATATTAAGCACGCACTCAAAACCGTGCTCCAAATCGACGTGAAACTGACGATTGTGGACAGAATGACGCTCAAACGCTACGAAGGCAAAGCAAAACGCGTATTTGATTTACGTAAGATATAAAGAGGAAAGACCAATGGAAAAACAGTTAATGTTAACAAATCAGGCAATCGCGCGCGGCGCGTGGGAAGCGGGAGTGAAAGTGCTCTCCGCATATCCCGGTACGCCGAGCACGGAAATTGCCGAAAATTTTGCAAAACTTGATAATATCTACGCCGAATGGGCACCCAACGAAAAGGTTGCCGTGGAAGTGGCGGTAGGCGTGGCGGTTGCTGGCGCAAGGGCTATGGCGTGTATGAAACACGTGGGGCTTAACGTGGCTGCGGACCCGCTGTTCACCGCGGCGTATACGGGAATATCGGGGGGGCTGGTTATCGTCGTTGCCGACGATCCTGGCATGCACTCTTCGCAAAACGAGCAAGATTCCCGCTACTATGCGCGCAGTGCGCACGTTCCTATGATAGAACCTTCGTCCGCGCAGGAAGCGAAAGAGTTCGTAAAGCTTGCATATCAATTGAGTGAAGAATACGACGTGCCCGTGTTGCTCCGTGAAACGACGCGTGTGGCACACTCGCACGGACTTGTGGAGCTTGGAGAGAGAGAAGAAGTTGCGCTCAAACCCTATGAAAAAGCACCGCAAAAATACGTAATGATGCCCGCAAACGCAATCAAACGCCACGTGGTGGTGGAAGAAAGAGATAATGCGCTTGCAAAGGCTGTGAATACGATGGAAATCAACCGCGCGGAATATACGAGCGAACAGGAAATCGGCGTGGTATGCTCGGGCGTGGTGTACGAATACGTGAAAGAAGCGCTTCCAAACGCCAACGTGTTCAAAGTGGGCACGATATATCCCTTGCCCATCCAAGCGATCGGGGAGTTTGCAAAACGCGTTTCTAAACTGATCGTAATCGAAGAATTAGAACCGTATATCGAAGATCAGTTAAAGGCGGCGGGGATTGCTTGCCAAGGCAAAGATATATTCTCGTTGCAAGGCGAACTGTCCGTTTTGAAAGTTTTAGAAAAATTCCAAAACGTGAGTATCCCGCAAGCGGAAGCCGTACCCGTGCGCCCGCCTGTAATGTGCGCGGGTTGTCCGCACCGCGGCGTGTTCTACGTTTTGAATAAATTAAAACTCACCGTCAACGGCGATATAGGCTGTTATACGCTCGGTGCAGTTCCGCCCCTTTCGTCGGTGGATACTTGCGTTTGTATGGGCGCGTCGGTGGGTATGGCGCACGGCTTTAAAAAGGCAACAGACGGAAAGAGCCAAAACGTTGCGGTCATTGGCGACTCTACCTTTTTACATAGCGGTGTAACGGGACTTATCAACGCCGTATATAACCAAAGCGGTATCACGCTTCTCATTCTCGACAACTCCACGACGGGTATGACGGGGCATCAGCAACACCCTGCAACGGGTAAAAACTTAATGGGCGAGAGCGCGCCGATCGTGCTACTCGACGAGCTTTGCCGTGCTTGCGGTGTGAAAGATTTGCAAATTGTGGACGCGTATGATATTGGCGCGGTGGAAAAAGCGGTGAAAGCGGCGGTTTCGTCTGACGAAGTGAGCGTGATTATTGCCCAACGTCCCTGTGCGCTTTTGGATAAAAAATCCAAAAAACCCAAGGTACAAGTGCACGATTGCAAAAACTGCGGAAAATGTATGAAACTCGGTTGCCCTGCGATTAGCAAGGGCGAAAACGGGATTGTGATCGATAGATCGCAATGCGTTGGTTGCGAAGTTTGCATACAGGTTTGTCCTTTCCATTGCATCGAAAAGGAGGAAGCGTAATATGATGAACATTCTTATTTCTGGCGTAGGCGGTCAAGGCACGCTCCTTGCTTCCCGTGTGCTTGGAAAATACGCGCAGCTTTTGGGCTATGATTGTAAATTGAGCGAAATCCACGGTATGAGCCAACGCGGCGGTAGCGTAACCACGCACGTGCGTATCGGTGAAAAAATCTATTCCCCCGTCGTTTGGGAGGGTAGTGCGGATATGATTATCGCCTTTGAAACGCTGGAAGCGGCGCGTGTGAAACAATACTTAAAACCCGACGGCGTATTGCTCGTCAACGAAGAAAAAATATTGCCTATGCCCTGTATCACGGGTGCGGCGGTATATCCAGAAGGCTTGAAAGAAAGTTTATTGCAACAGTTCCCGAATGCAAAATTTATCAACGCGAAAGCCCTTGCCGAAAGAGCGGGTAGCGAAAAAGCCACGAACGTGGTGATGCTGGGCAGTATTTGCAAACTCTACGCGTTCGATAAGGCGGTAATGGAAAAAGCGGTGCAAGAATGTGTGCCCGAAAAGTTCCGTGCGCTCAATCTTGCCGCGTTTGCGTTGGGATACGATAACGTGTAAGGAGAAAGAGAAATGCAATATTTTCAACCGGAAATAGAAACGATGAGCAAAGAGCAAAAACGCGCTTTGCAATCGGAAAGACTTGTCAAAATAGTCAAATACGCCTATGAAAATCAAGCACCGTATAGAGCGAAAATGGATGCAATGGGGGTAAAACCCGAAGATATCAAGAGTATCGACGATATTTCCAAGCTCCCGTTCACGGTCAAGCAGGACCTTCGCGACGCATATCCGTTCGGTATGATGGCGCGACCTAAAAAAGATCTCGTGCGTTTGCACGCTTCGAGCGCAACGACGGGTAAGCTGACGGTAGCTGGCTATACACAGCACGATATCGACGTGTGGGGCGAGTGCGCGGCGCGTTCGCTGGTGATGGCTGGTGCGTCGCCTGAGAGCGTGGTGCACGTGGCGTATGGCTACGGACTTTTCACGGGCGGGCTGGGTATGCACTACGGCGGTGAAAAGCTGGGTGCGATCGTCGTGCCTGCTTCGGCGGGGAACACGCAAAAACAAATTCAACTGCTTGCCGATTTTGAAGCGGATATCATTTGCTGTACGCCGTCGTATATCATTTATCTTGCGGAAGAAATGGATAGGCTGGGCTTAAAAGCGGGCAAGGATATCAAGCTCAAAGGCGGTGTATTCGGTGCGGAAGCTTGGTCGGAAGGTATGCGCGAGGACATCGAAAGACGTCTTGGGCTTCGTGCTTGCGATATTTACGGCTTAAGTGAAATCGCAGGCCCTGGCGTTGCGTGTGACTGTCAGTATAAAATGGGTATGCATTTCCAAGACGACCATTTCTATCCCGAAATCGTAGACGTTGACACGCTTGAACCGTTGCCTTACGGCGAATCGGGTGAGTTGGTTATCACTACGCTTACCAAGGAAGGTATGCCTTTGCTGCGTTACAGAACGCGTGATATTGCTAGCCTTAACGCTGATCCTTGCCCTTGCGGAAGAACGACGATTAAGTTGAACAAGATTACGGGTAGAAGCGATGATATGCTTATTATCCGTGGCGTAAACGTGTTCCCTTCGCAAATCGAAAGCGTATTGTTGAAGAATACGGATATTCAGCCTCATTACCA
>JAZOPU010000146.1:0-20194 GCA_045655705.1 Candidatus Scatosoma sp. | reverse complement strand
GCTTGGGAAAAAGCGAACGAAGCGGTGGAAGCGGTACGCGTGGAATGGAGAAAGACCGCGCTGTATCAAAGCTACGTGCAAAAAATCACGAGATCTATCGCGTATTCCTACGTGGACGAAGAAGATGCGGATGCAGACGTTTCCGAGCTTGCAAAGAGCTTTATCTACGTGAAGATTTCCGTACTCGAAGACGAAGGCGCGTTTGCAAACTTCCTGTTCGACCGCGTGAACAAGGTACTTCCCGAATACGTAGAAACGAACATGGCTGTGCCTTCTGGATATGTGGGAACGAATTGTCAACGCATTACCCGTTTGGATAAAGTGCAACGCACGAACGAAGGATATATGACTTCGACGGCGATCAAATACGCGCTTATCTTGGGTGCGGCGGCGCTGGTGGTGGCGTGCGTGGCGGTGATTATTATCGATCGTTCCAACAAACGACTTCGCGATTATGAACTGACTTTTGAAAAATTCGGCGTGCCCGTGCTGGGTGTTGTTCCCACGATTGACGAAAGGGAATATACGGCAAAGACCGAGCAAGAGCAAACGACGGGGGTGGAAAAATGAGTTGGTTTCAAGGGAAGAAAAAGGTAAAGAAAGATAGCAGAATGGAATATCTCATTACGGACGATATATCCTTCGACGTGTCGGAAGCGTTTCGTCATCTCAAAGCTACCCTGTCCGTGTCAATGCCTAAAAAAACCAACGGCGAAGGCGTAACGATTATGATGACGTCGGCGTGCCCCGAAGACGGGAAAACGACGGTTGCCGTGAATTTAGGACTTATGCACGCGCTGTCGGATGCAAAGGTATTGCTACTTGATGCGGACGTTCGTAAAGGCAGAGTGGCGCGGTATTTCAAAAAACGCCCCTCCCCCGGTCTTTCCGATTGTTTGTCGGGACAAGCGACTTTAGAAGAAGTAACGCGCAAAACGCCGATCAATGATAATTTCTTTTATATCAGTTGTGGTACGCACTCGCCCCGTCCCTACGAGCTGTTAGAAAGCAGTGAAATGAAAAAACTCTTGAAAGAGTTAAAAAATAAATACGATTATATCATTATCGACACCCCGCCCCTTTTGACGCTTTCGGATGCGTTGGCGCTCGTGCCCGAAGTAGACGGGACGGTACTCGTTTGTCGCCACGAAGTTTCCTACGTGAGCGATATCGCCAAAACGTTGAACACTTTGAATTTTGCAAAAGCCAACGTGCTTGGCATCGTCGTGAACGATTACACGACGCAAGAAGGCGAACGGTATAAATATTACAATTATGCCGAAGCAAGCAAAGAAAATTAAAAACAGCGCCGAAAGGCGCTTTTTTAAGTGATGTATTTGCTTTTCAAGCAAAAGTGAAGTATTGACTTGCGTCAAAGTGAAGTAGAAACTATGTTTCAGTGAAGTATGCCCCCAAGGGGCATGTTATGGAATAATACAATAACTTTTTCGCTTTGCGAAAAAACTTCACTTGTGCTTAGCGCAAACTTCACTACGTAGTAACTTCACTTTTCACAAAGTGAAATACTTCACCAAATGTTTTATTTCCCTTGTTTTTGGGTAAAAATATATATATGGATAAATTGATATTAAGAACAAACGTATTACCCGTCATTCCCCTGCGCGGTAAAGTGGCGTTCCCAAGCACGAATATTTCGTTTGAAGTGGGGCGTGAAATGACCTTGAAAGCGGTGGAACGGGCTTCGGCGAGCGCGGACAAGCTCGTCTTTATTTGCACGCAAAAAATCACCGAAAAGGACGAGATTGCAAGCCAAGATATCTACAACGTCGGGTGCGTGGCGAAAATCAAGCAGGTGGCACAGCTCCCCGGGGGCGTCGTGCGTGTTTTGTGCGAAGGCTTATATCGTGCGCGCGGTCGTGAAATCGGCGTACAGGACGGCTATTTTTATGCCGTTGCCGACGAAATTCAAAGCCGTTACGGCGACGACGAAGTGATGCTGGAAGCGTATTTCCGCACGGCAAAAGCGCTTGTCAAAGACGTTTTGGGCGCGGACGGTAAAATCCCCAAGGACACAATCGCGCGTTTGGAAACTTGCCAAGACGCGGACACCTACGTTGATATCGCGCTTTCCGCTATGCGTGTGAAAATAGAAATCAAGCAAAAGATTTTGGAAGAACCGAGCGTTATCGAACGCTTGCGCGCTTTGGAAAAATGCTTAAACGACGAGCTGGAAATCGCGCGCATTGAAAAGAAAATCAACGTCGCCGTTCGACAAAATATAGACAAATCGCAAAAGGAATATTTTCTTCGCGAACAGCTCAAAGCCATTCACAGCGAGCTTGGCGACGACGGTAAGGAAGAAGACGAATACCGCTCGAAAATTCTTGCCAAGAATCTTCCCCAAGAGCTGGAAAAGAAATGTCTTAAAGAAATCGATCGAATGAGCAAAATGCAAACGTCTTCCCCCGAATACACGGTCATTACGGGCTATCTCGATCAGGTGCTCGCGCTTCCTTGGACGGAAGAAACGACGGACACGGAAAGCTTGGAAGCTTGTATCGCGGTTTTGAACGAAGACCACTACGGCTTGGAAAAAGTCAAAGAGCGTATCGTGGAATATTTGGCGGTTTTGAAACTGACGAACAGCACCAAAGCCCCCATTTTATGTTTCGTTGGCCCGCCGGGGGTTGGTAAAACGAGTATCGCGCGCTCGATTGCGCGCGCGCTTGGGCGTAAATTCGTTAGAATGAGCCTTGGCGGTGTGAAAGACGAAGCGGAAATCCGCGGGCATCGGCGCACCTATATCGGTGCAATGCCGGGGCGGATTATGTACGGAATGAAAAACGCGGGTTCAATCAACCCCGTGTTCTTGCTCGACGAGATTGATAAAATCACTTCGGATATGCACGGCGATCCCTCGTCCGCGCTGTTGGAAGCACTCGATCCCGAACAAAACACTTCTTTCCGCGACCGTTTTATCGAAGCACCTTATGATTTGAGCAAGGTTACCTTTCTCACGACCGCAAACACGCTGGATACCATTCCCGCGCCCTTGCGCGATCGAATGGAAATTATCGAGCTTTCGGGGTATACCTTGGAAGAAAAAGTAGAGATTGCCAAACGCTATCTCGTGCCCAAACAGCTCGTGCAAAACGGGTTGACGAACGATCACGCGCAATTTTCAGATAATGCGTTGCGCTTTTTAATCGAAGGCTACACCCGCGAAGCAGGCGTGCGTACTTTGGAGCGCACCGTTGGTTCGGTGTGTAGAAAAATCGCCGTGAAATACGCTTCGGACAAGAAAACGGAGCAAGTGCAAGTAACGGCGGAGGAAGTGAAAAAACTGTTGGGCGCGCCCCGTTTTACAATGGACGAAACGTCGTTGAAAGCGGAAGTGGGCGCGGTCGTTGGGCTTGCTTGGACGGCGGTCGGCGGTACGACGCTGACGGTAGAAGCGAGCGTGCTTTCAGGCAAAGGCGAAGTCAAGCTTACGGGAAAACTTGGCGACGTAATGAAAGAATCGGCGCACGCCGCCCTGTCCTATCTTCGCGCGCACGCGGAAGAATATAATATAGACGAAGAAAAAATCAGTAAAAGCGATTTGCACGTGCACGTGCCCGAAGGCGCAACGCCCAAGGACGGACCGAGTGCGGGTATCACGATGGCAACGGCAATGCTCTCTGCGCTTACGGGCAGAAGCGTGCGCGGCGACGTGGCAATGACGGGCGAAATTACTTTGCGGGGAAAGGTTTTGCCCATCGGCGGACTGAAAGAAAAAGCGCTTGCCGCGCGCCGTGTGGGGATTAAAACGGTAATTATTCCCAAAGGCAACGAAAAGGATTTGGAAGCACTTCCTGAAATTTTGAAGAAAGAAGTTCGGTTTTTGCCTGTGGAAAGGGTAGAAGAAGTATTTGCGATCGCGCTGGAAAAGGAAGCGGTGCAAAAGCCGAAAAAACGCACGACAAAACCCAAAGCCACGCCCGTTTTGCCTGCGCAAAGCGGAGAACGGGAAGGCGTACGCTGTTAAAAAGAGGCGACCATGTACGAAACGAATGAAAAACAATGTAATTTGGTGATTAAAAACGCCACCTTTATCACTTCGGCTGCCAAGGCGGAGCAGTTTATCACGCCCACAAAGCCTATGATTGCCGTTTGTGGAAAATCCAACGTGGGTAAAAGCTCGTTTATCAATATGCTGGCAAATCGTAAAAAGCTTGCAAAAACGAGTAGCGAGCCGGGGCGGACAAGACTTGTCAACTATTTTGATTTCGGGGAATTTATTCTTGCCGATTTGCCCGGGTACGGCTTTGCCAAGGTATCAAAAATGGAAAAGCTGAAATGGGCGAAAACGTTAGACGAATTTTTCGCGCAAAAGCAGTACGTTTCGCACGTGTTTATGCTCGTGGACTCCCGCCACGACCCTACCGAAGACGATATGCAAATGATGCAGTTTTTGCATTTCCACACCATTCCCTTTACCGTGGTTCTCACCAAAGCGGATAAGCTTTCGAGAATGAAGCTCAAAGAGCATATCAAAGCGATTGCCGCGGATTTATATTTGGGCGTTGCCAACTTGATTGCAACGAGCGCGGAAACAGGCTATGGAAAGGTGGATATTTTAAACAAAATCGACGAGATTATAAAAACGTCAACACAAGAAGAAACGTAAAAATCCTGCGGAAAAATCCGCAGGATTTTTAGTATAATATTTGTGCGTTGTCGGGGAGATTGAGTATTTTTGCATTGTCGCCGTAGACGGTGAAATGGTCTTCCTTAAACGTTTTATGCGGTATGAAATATATGCGCTTGTCACGCCAACGCGTTCGCGATTCGATAGAAAACAACCCCTCGCGCAAGATTTTTTTCATAATGTTCTCGTTCAGATCTATAATCGCCGCGGTGTAGCCGTCGGCAAAGCAGTCAAGGATTGCCGTGCGCAGGCGCGTGATTACGAAAATGTCGTCGTGGACGAAGCCTTTGCCCGTGCAATGCGGGCAGGGTTTTTGCAACACCGTTTGCGCATCTTCGCCAATGCGTTTGCGCGTAAATTGCGTAAGGCAAAGCTCGCTCATTGGCAAAACGTTGCATTTGGCTCTATCCAGCGCCAAATATTTTTTCAATTCTTCCGTCACCTGCTCGCGGTGCGTTTCGTCCGTCATATCAATAAAGTCCACCACGACGATTCCGCCCACGTTGCGAAGCCGTACCTGTCTTGCCACTTCTTTTGCGGCGGCTACATTGACGGCGAAAACCGTTTCTTCGTGCGAATCCGTGCCCACGAAACTGCCTGTGTTTACGTCGACGACGGTCATGGCTTCCGTGCGTTCAATAACCAAATATCCGCCGTTTGCAAGCGGGACGATAGGGTTGGCGGAGTCGTATACGAGCGGAGTGATCCCGAACTCTTTCATCATTGTGCGATCACCCGTGTGTAAAACGAGTTTGCGCTCGGGAATATCCCCACGCATACGAATGAGCGTTTGCAGTTTTTGATAAAGCTCCTTATCCCCTACGTGAATGGCGGCAAGTTCTTCGCCAAAGCTGTCGCGCATAATGCGCATGGGCAATTCTTCGTCTTCGTATAAAAGCGTGCTCACGGTCGATTTTTCCGCTTTTTCAAGCGTTTGTTTATATAGCTTTTTTAAATATTCCGCTTCCGCTTTAAGCTGTTTGACGCTCACGAGCGGAGCACTCGTGCGTACGATAAAGCCTTCGGTTTTTTGCGTACGTAATTTTTCCGCCGTTGCGAGCAGTTTTTCGCGTGTCTTTTCGTCGGTAATTTTGCGGGAAATGCCCAAAAAGTCGGTGTCTGGCAGATAAATGAGCGTTTTCCCCACGAACGAGAGATGCGTGGTGACTTTTGCGCCTTTGTTGCCCCGCGAGGGCTTGGTCATTTGTACGATAATCTCGTCGCCTTCGCGAAGTTGCATTTTGGGCGGAACGCTCAAAGCCATACCGTCGTATTTGGTATAGTCCGTATACGTTTCTTCCATGGAAAGGTAACAGTTTTTATTCAAACCGCAGGAAATAAAGGCGGCGTTCATACCCGTGAGTACGTTCGTAACCCTGCCCTTATAAATATTCCCCACCGCTTCACCGCGCGGTTCGCGTTCGATTGTAAATTCCGTCAATACGTCGTCTTCCAACAACGCGGCGAACTGCTGACCGCAATAACGGTCAAAAAACCATTCCTTCTTCATTTGAGTCGTCGTTTCCAGATTTTCAGTTTTTTTAAAAATGTCTATCAACGGGCAAAACGCGCTCAAAAGGCACTCGCTGCTTTGCGGGTCGTTGCTATCAGTATACCATACAAAACGCGTTTTTGCAAGAATTTTTTAATAAAAATGCAGGATTTATATATATTTTTGATATAATTCCCCCAGCGTGGCATAGGGCGACGACGCGCAGGCAAAGCGTGCGGAGAACTCGTTTTGCGGTAATTCAAAAATACGCCGTTGTGATTCGTCGTAGATTTCCAAAATGAGATACGTTCCGCTTTGTAAAAATTTCAAAGCGTTTTTGACGGGGCAGTTTACCGACACCGCCACGCGCTTAATCTCCACGCCCCGCAAAAAACCGTCCCCCAGCGAAAAATCAATACGGTTATAATTCGTCCCCTGCTTGCCAAGCGCGCCGACGAGCAAAAACACACCGAACGTACAAAGGGAAAGATTACGTTCTCCGCGAGATAAAAGGCAAAAGAACGCAACGAAAAACAAAACGGAGAAAAACAACGTTATCAACGAGCAAACCACGAACGCTTTGCGTTCAGCGCGTACCTGGTCGCCTGTTTTTGAAAACGCGCGGAGCAAAAAACAGCGTAAAACGCGCCCGCCGTCGAGGGGGTACGCGGGGAGCAGGTTGACGAGCGCAATGGCAAGCGAAGAATAACAAGCACTGTCCGTGTAGGCGTAGGTAACGGGAAAACACCACCAAAGCGCGACGAAAAACCCCGCCGTGATTAAATTGCAAAGCGGACCCCAAAGCGCGATCGTCATTTCGTCTTTTGGCGAAAGGGTGCGTAAATCCCCGTCAATGACAGCGCCAAAGGGCATGAGCACGATTTTGTTGAGCGAATATCCAAGCTTTGCCGCGGCGAACGCGTGTGCACATTCGTGTTCTATGGCAACCAAACAGCTCATTAAAAACAACGGCAAGTTGCCCGTGAACGCATACCAAACCCCAACGAGAAAAAACAGGGGGTGGAGCGTGAGCTTCACCCCCGCGCGCTTTTCAAGGTGCGCGTTATTCTTGCGTCGTCCAAGCAAGGCAGTTTTCTTCCGTCAGCTCAAAACAGTTGAGAAGCTCTCCGCTTTGATACATGGTTACTTGCACTTCCGTTTCCCCGCCTGTAAACCCAACGGGGATATTCGCTTTCACTTGATCGCCGACCGCGTAGTACACGGAGTCCAACCCGCCGATCACACCCGAGAAGGAATCGGAGTGGGAAATTTTAACGGTGTATTTTCCGTCCGTGTTTTGCGTTACGTCCGTGATTTTACCGTCAGCCGCGGGATAGACGTGGCATTTATCCGTGAAAGATACGATCCCTGCGGGCGAAACGGTGATCTCCGCATCGGAAAGCTCGCTAACGATGGGCGAAAGGGAAAAGTCCGCATACGTGCGCGCGTCTACCGTTTCCGTTTGCTTGGGCTCACCCAAAGCGCGGAAGAAGGTATTGATCGCGCTCCCCGGCATAAACACGTTGGTCAAGAAGATTGCCCCGCAAAGCGCGCAAGCTGCGGCAAACTCCGCCGTTAAAATAATCCGCGTGCGTTTTTCCGCTTTCGTTTCGGGACGATAATTATAATTCGCTCTATACATGCCCTCGTCGTTTTCCAAGTTTTCGTCTTGATTTTCAAGCGCGTAGTCCTCGGCGGAAAGGTGCAAATCACGGCGTTTTACAGCGTGTTCGCTTTCCGAATATAAGCGCACGGTGTCGATACGGTCGGGAACGCCGTCAAAGTTTAGAGTGCCTTCGTTTTCTTCGATGGCTTGGGGCGTTTCGTCTTGGAGTAATTTATCGTTGACTTTTGCAATCACGCTGTCTTTCAAATCAGGCGCGATAGGCGCAAGCTTTTGTTTGCGCGGTTTCGCGCTTTTTTTGTGCACCACGTTGACGGTGGATACGGGGATTTCCAGCATTTCAGCGTATTCGATTTCTTCGTTCATACTTTTTCTCCTTGCATTGGCTTTATTCTATTGTATGCAAGCGGCGCGCGTTATAGAACGCGCGCCGTTATATTTTATGCAATTTTTTTAAAAAAGGTTACAATCCCGCCGAATATTCTTCGGGCATATCCAGCGTTTGTTTGTTTTGCAGGGAATATAAATCAAATTCGCTTTCAATGTCAAATTCTTCCGCTTGGTCGAACGCGGCGAGTTTGGACACGGACACTTCATACGCCGTCATTGTGCGTACGTCCGTATCCGATAATTTCTTTTGATATTCGCGGCTTTGGATACGCCCCGAAACGGCGATTCTGTCGCCTACGCTAAGATTTTTCACAAACCGCGCGTTGCGTCCCCAAGCAATGCAAGGAATATAGTCAGACTTGTTATACGCGCGATTGACGGCAATGAGCACGTCCGCAATTTCGCGGTTAAAAGGGGTCGTGCGGTAGACGGGCGGTTTGCAAATATAACCGCTAAGCAGTACCGAATTGGGATTTTTGCCGGGAAGCTCGTCTAAGAGTTCGCGCACAAACACGGTGAGCATAAGCCGAGATTTGCCGTTTTCGATTTTGTTATAACTGCGGAACTGTCCCAGCGCGCAAATGCTCTTGCCTTTGCCCAGCATACCACCTTGGATTAAGCGTTCCGAAAGGGTAACGGGCAGGATATCCGCTTGCCCTGAAAGTCGCATCACTTTCACGTAGAATTCGTAGAACCCCTCTCCGTATACCTCGTGAGAGAACGTCGCGTCGCTCACGATTTCGCCTTGTACGTAGACCTTGTTGTTTTTTTCCGTAACGTAGTTCATAAAATACCTCCGATGTTTTATGTAAATTTTATTGATTTTCAAGATATAGGACGTTGTTTTCCGCTTGCGTCTATCGTGTAGTTGTCTTTATAGATAAGTTCCCCGATAGGCACGAACGCATACCCGCGGTTTTTGAGCGTGGAGAACACGAGCGGAAGCGCCTCAGCGGTGTGCAGACCGTTGTTGTGGCAAAGAATAATCGAGCCGTTTTTCGCACCGTTGATAATGCGCATCGCAATCTCCGACGCCGATAAATTTTTCCAATCGAGCGAGTCCACGTCCCATTGCACGGTATACAGCCCTTCGCTTTGCGCCGTTTCGATAAGTAAATCGTCGTAGTCGCCGTAGGGCGCGCGGAACAGGTTTGTTTTGTGCCCCGTCGCCTTTTCAATAGCCTCCTTGGACGTTTTGAGTTCGTCTGCGATTTCTTCTTTGGAAAGCTTGCTCATATACGAATGGGTACGGCTATGCGTGCCCAGCTCGTGCCCCGCCGACACGATTTTTTGCGCGTATTCGGGGTATTTTTCCACCCAAAACTGCACCGCGAAAAAGGTACAGCGCACGTCGTTTTGCTCCATAATATCAAGGAGCTTATCCGTGTATTCCACGCCCCAAGCACAGTCGAAGCTGATAGCAATTTTTTTCTCTTCCCGCTCCACGCAGTAGATGGGAAGCTTGCGCGCGGTTTTGGCGGTTACCGTTCGCGCTTTCACGACGAACGCGCCCACGCAAAACGCGGAAAGGATCGCCGTTATCAGACAAACGAAAAAAGAAATTCTAACAAAAACGGCGTTTTTTCCCTTGCGCATAGCCTACCTCCATCATAGCGGTTTTCGTTTGTCGAAATAACACTTTTTTTCGCGAAAAAAGTATGATTTCCGCGAAAACGCTTTTTTCCGCTCGGATATTTTATCGTATGCGCCCGTATTTTCAAATATGCGTGGGCGCGGAAAAGAAAAATCCGCTTCGCCCCGCGCAAATAGTTTACTTTTTTGCCCGTTTCGTGTATAATACGGATATGAGAATTTGGGCAAAGTTAATGACGGGCGGGCGTATACGCAAACAATTCGTATACGAAAACCCCGAAAAATTGATTTATTCACACTTTTTTGAGTATCTCACGGAAATTTGCCGTGCGCTGGATATCCCTACGCCCGTACTCACCAAAGTGCATATTTTCAATTTCGCGAAATTTAATCACGTGAAATTTCTACCGCGCGATTTCGTGGAAACGCTCGGCTATGACCATTTGTTTTTAGAAAACATATTATAATGCATATCGACTGAAAGGAGAAAAACTATGACGGCTTTGGAAAAGGACATTTTAAGTATTTTGACGGACGACGCGCGTATTGTCCCCGCGAAAATCGCGGCAATGCTCTCCGTTGACGAACAAACGGTGAAAACCGCGATTGCGAATATGGAAAAAGACGGTGTGATCGTGAAATATACCGCCATTTTAAACAACGAGCGCGCGGAAGATACGCTCGTAGAAGCGCTTATCGAAGTCAAGGTTACTCCCAAAAAGAAAGAAGGCTTTGACGGCATTGCCAAGCAAATCGCTTCCTTCCCCGAAGTGAAATCGGTGTATTTGATGAGCGGGGCATACGACCTTGCCGTCATGGTGGAAGATAGAACGTTGCAACAGGTTTCGCGGTTTGTTTCCGAGCGTATTTCCACGTTCGACGGCGTGATTTCCACCGCTACGCACTTTATCTTGAAAAAGTATAAAATCGAAGGCGTGGTTACGGAAAAAGAAGACGCGGATAACCGCATTTGCATTCAAGCATAACGCATTCATATATAGCAGGTATTTAATTATGCGTGATTTTGTCAATCAAAAAACAAAACTGATGAAGCCGAGCGGTATACGAAAATTTTTCGATATCGTTCGCGAAACGGAAGGCGCGATCTCTCTTGGTGTGGGCGAGCCTGATTTCGTTACGCCGTGGAAAGTGCGCTCCGCCGCGATCACTTCCTTGCAACGAGGATATACGCAATACACGGGTAACCGCGGTTTGCCTGCTCTTTTGAGCTTAATTTCCCGTTATTTGGAAGAACGCTTTTCCCTTGCCTACGACCCCGCGCACATACTCGTGACGGTGGGCGGGAGCGAAGCGATCGATCTTGCGCTCCGTGCGTGCGTGGAACGGGGCGAAGAAGTGTTGATTCCCGACCCTGCCTACGTGTCCTATTCCCCGCTCGTGTCGATGGCGGACGGCGTGCCCGTGCACGTGGAATGTCACGAAGAAGATAATTTCGTATTACAGCCCCAATATTTGGAAAAGGCGATAACGCCCAAAACCAAAGCGATTATTTTGACGTACCCCAACAACCCTACGGGCGCGATTATGACCAGAGCTCAACTCCAAGCGATTGCGAAAGTCATTGAAAAGCACGACTTGCTCGTCATTTCCGACGAGATTTACGCCGAGCTTACCTACGGGCAAAAGCACGCGTCGATTGCGTCGATTGCGGGCATGAAAGAGCGTACGATTTATATCGGCGGTTTCTCCAAAGCGTTTGCTATGACCGGTTGGCGAATGGGGTTCGTGTGCGCACCCAAAGAGATCGACGAAGCCATGTTCAAAATTCATCAATACGCGATTATGTGCGCCCCTATCACTTCGCAATACGCGGCGATCGAAGCACTCAAAGACGGGTTTTTGGACGGCTTTGCAACGGTGGAAGAAATGCGCGATTCCTATGATAAACGGCGTAAGTTCGTTTTACATAGCTTAAAGGAGATCGGACTGCATTGTTTTGAACCGCGCGGTGCGTTCTATGCGTTCCCGTCCGTGAAAAACACGGGTATTTTGGGTGAAGAGTTTGCCGAGAAATTGCTCAAAGAGCAAAAGGTTGCCGTCGTGCCGGGGAGCGCGTTCGGGCAATTTGGCGAAAACAACGTGCGTATTTCGTATGCGACGAGTATGAACGCGCTTTCGGAAGCGTTTGACAGAATGTCGGCGTTTTTGTCTAAATAAAAGTGAAAAACGCTTGAAAAGCGTATGAATATCTAATAAAATTCTTGAAAATGCCAAGAAAAATCATTGACAAAGCCGTGAAAATAAGATATAATAAGGCTACTGAACGATAAACGCCGTGACTTTTGCGAATACGGAAAGTCACGGTGCATTTTTAACGCTCCGCGCATCGGGCGGTTTTTTTCGTGTGTTTGCGTATTGGATAAAGGGTTTTAAGAAGAAAAAAACCGTAAAAATAACGACGGGAGCAAAAGGAGTTTTATGGCTGAACAGCAGTATATTATGACCAAAAAAGGCTATGACGAAGCGGTGGAAAAATTGAAATATTTGCAAACCGTGAAACGTCAGGAGATCGTGGAGCGTATCGCGGAAGCAAGAAGCCACGGCGACTTGTCGGAAAACGCGGAATACGACGCGGCGAGAAACGAGCAAGCGGCAAACGAAGGTGAAATTCTCGATCTTGACTATAAGATCAAGAACGCCGTTATTTTAGAAGAAAATAACGACACCAGCGTCGTGCATATCGGCTCGAAAATCAAAGTGTACGATCCCGATTTAGACGAAGAAGACGTATACGAAATCACGGGTACGACGGAATCGGACGCAATGAATAATAAAATTTCCAACGAATCCCCCGTCGGTGCGGCGCTTTTGAAGCATAAAGTGGGCGATAACGTCAAAGTATCCGCGCCCGAAGGCGAATACGTACTGATCATCAAAGAGATTTTTTAACGATAGAGGACGATAAAATGCAGGAAAACAAGCAGGTAATGCCACAAGATACGGCAACGGAAGAAGAACAGCTCATTGAACAGGCGAGAATTCGCCGTGAAAAGCTTGCCAAGCTCGTTGGCGAAGGGAAAAACCCCTATGAGCAGGTAAAATACCCCGTTGACGCACATTCGGAAGCGGTAAAAAACGAGTTTGAAAAATATGAAGGCAAAACGGTAACCATGGCAGGGCGTATGATGTCCCGCCGTATTATGGGGAAGGCTTCCTTTTCGCATATCGCGGACAAAAGCGGTTCTATCCAAATTTACGTTACCCGCCAAGATATCGGCGAAGAAAATTATCTTTCGTATAAAAAGGACTACGATATCGGCGATATCGTAGGCTTTAAAGGCTTCGTCTTCAAAACGCAAACGGGCGAAGTGACTGTGCACGTGACGGAAATGATTATGCTTTCTAAATCCCTGCTCCCCCTGCCTGAAAAATATAACGGCTTGCAAGACAAGGATATGAAATACCGCTTGCGCCACTTGGATTTGATTATGAATAAAGACGTGCGCGATACCTTCCGCGTGCGTTCCAAAATCTTGAAAGAAATCCGTGCGTACCTTGATAACCGCGGGTATTTAGAAGTGGACACCCCCACCCTTTTGCCCTTGGAAATCGGTGCAGACGCACGCCCGTTCAAAACCCACCACAACGCGCTTGACTTGGATATGTATATGCGTATCGAAACGGAGCTTTTCTTAAAGCGTTTGATCGTCGGCGGTATGGACAAGGTATACGAAGTGGGTAGAATTTTCAGAAACGAAGGTATGGACGCATACCACAACCCCGAATTTACTTCTATCGAAATGTACGAAGCGTATAGCGACTATTTCGATATGATGGATATGATCGAAGATTTGTATAAAACGGTTACGCAAAACGTTTGCGGGACGCTGGATATCACCTATCAAGGCACGGAAATCCACATGGGCGAATGGACGAGAATGACCATGGCGGAAGCGGTGAAAAAGTATGCGGGCGTGGATTATAACAACTGGAAAGACGACGAAGATGCGCGCGCGGCGGCAAAAGCGCTTGGTGTGGAGCTCGAACACGAAAACGCAACCAAGGGTTGGGTGCTTATCGAACTTTTCGACGCGTTCGTTGAAGACAAGCTTATTCAACCGACGGTCATCTACGATTATCCCGTGGAAAACTCCCCGCTTGCAAAGCGTAAGCCGTCTAACCCCGCGTTCACGGAAAGATTTGAATACTTCATTTGCGGACACGAATACGGCAACGCGTTCTCCGAGCTAAACGATCCCATTGATCAAAAACAGCGTATGCAAAAGCAAGTAGACGCAAAGCGCGCCAAGGGCAATAACGACGCACAGATCGACGAGGATTTCATCAACGCACTCGAATACGGCTTGCCTCCCACGGGCGGTTTGGGTATGGGGCTTGACCGCTTCGTGATGCTACTCACTGACAGCGCGACCATTCGCGACGTTATCTTGTTCCCCACGATGAAACCGAAAAAATAACAAAACCGCGTCGTTGCCTCACGGCTTCGGCGCGTTTGTATAATTATGCATAATATGCAAACAGTATAAAATAAAACGAATACCTGTATACTTAAAATTTTGATTTATATGTATAAATGCATATAAAGGAGCGGAAAAGATGGATGCAAAAATAACCAAACAACGGCTTGCGCGTATGCTTTCCTACGATTGGCTTAAAATCGTGGGGTTTGCGGCAGTGCTTATTTTGGTGTGGGTGCTCGTGTTCACCATGACGGCAACGCGTATCACGCCTGCGCAACAGTTCACGGTATTTAATTATCATGCGAACGCTTCGCTTTCAAACGGGTTTTACGATACGTATACAAAGGCACATTCGGACGGTGTATTTTCTTATGAAGTTATCGAAACGAACGTCAACGATATGACGACTTCGGGCGAATATGCAGGCACGATTTTGGAAACACGCGTGGCGGTGGACGAAGGGGATATTATGTTCATACCCAATACGCCCGACTTATCGTCGGCAACGACGGACGAAGCGGGAAACACCGTATATCAGCGTTCGCATATTCAAACGGTTTTGCGTGGATATCCTGCCAACTTCTACGATTTCGACGATTATTTTGCGGAGATGAAAGCGTATCTCGACGGCTATTATAACGGGGATCTCGTGAGCGGAGCTTTGGACGAAGAAAAAGTGAAAGCGGACTTTGAAAATCGTATTCGTGAAAACAAAGACAAACGTTTTAAAAAGGACGCGCAAATCGAGCAAGGTAAAAAGGACGAAATTGCGCGTATTCAAAAATACCGCGACGCATTCGTGGCGTTCCAAGACTATTTGCAAGCGGGCTTGGTGCGTTTTGAAAGCGTGGAGCTGAAAAACGAGAACGGCGAAGCGGTGATTAGCGGAAACTACGCTTTGAATATTTGCCCTGACGAGAGCACAATGAGTAAGCTCAAAGACTATACCTACTATTTGGCGACGGAAACCGTGACCGCCGAAGACGGTACGCAGTCAGAAGAAAAACGCAAAACGGCACAGGATATGTGCGTAATGTTTTTCAAAATGAAAGGCGTGGAAAAGAGTTTTGAGTATGAAACGCTGTTGTTTTTGAATTATATGATCGAAAATTGCCGTACGGATGCGGCGTAATATGCGTGGGTTATATGGCAAAAAAAGCGTGTTGCGCGCTTGTCATATCTACCGCATGCTGAAAACGCACGCGCGCGGAAAGCATATTTCCTTTCACACCCCCGGGCATAAGGCGGGCAAATGGGATATCACCGAGCTTGCCTATTCGGATAATCTTTCTTCGCCCAAGGGCTGTATATTGCAAGCAGAAAAGGATATCGCGAGCATTTTAGGCGCGGAAAAAAGCTTTATCTTGACGGACGGTAGCACAGCAGGCGTGTTTTCCATGCTGTTTGCGGCAAAAACACTCGGTGCAAAGTGCGTGCTTGCAGGACAAAATTCGCATAAAAGCGTGTTCAACGCCTGCGCGGTTTTGGGGTTAAATTTGCTTACCTTTGAAAATGCAAGCGAACGGGGTATTCCCCTGCCGATCACGGAAAACGCGCTTGGAGAAAATTTTGAAAAAGCGGACGCGGTGCTTTTGACCTGTCCCGATTACTACGGCAATATTGCCGAACTGTCCGCGATTGCGGGGCGTATTCAAAAGACGAACAAATTGCTTTTGATAGACGGTGCGCACGGCGGGCATTTGCATTTCCAAAAAGAAATATACGCGGGTAGTTACGCGGATTTTTGGGTGGACGGTGTGCATAAAAGCTTGCCCGCACTCACCCAAGGGGCGGTGGTGAGCGCGAAAAGCAAAGAGGGCGCAAACGCGCTTTATCAAGGCGTACAATATTTCCGCACCACCAGCCCGTCCTATCCGATTATGGCGAGTGTGGAATACGCGGTCAAATATCTGCGTAATATAAAAATGGAAGCGTGCGCGCGCGCGTTCGCGGAAAAATTTCAAGATCGCGTTTATTTGGGTGCGGACTACACCAAGCTTTGCGTGCTGTTTGGGCAAAACGCGTTTGAGGCGGAAAAATATTTACAAAAAAAGGGTATATACGCGGAGTTTTGCGACGGGAACGTCATTGTTTTTTATCTTTCGCCTGCCACGAAAAAGCGAGAATGGAAAGCTTTAACAAAAGCCCTTTCGCGGTTGCTTTTGCAATTCCCCTACACACCGCAAAAAGAGCTTGAACGCATACCTGCCCCCCTTGTTTTTGATAAAAACGCCACGGCGGAATGGCGGAAAATAGACGAATGTGCGGGAAAAATTTGCGCGGGGGATTGCGGATTGTTTCCGCCCTGCACTCCGCTCATTCAAAAAGGCGAGCGTATAGAGCGGGAAAAGCTGGATTTGATAAAAAAAGCGAACAACGCCTACGGCGTTTGGGAAAATAAAATACTTGTATATAAGGAAGAAGAAAATGCGCGGTAAGTTTATTACGTTTGAAGGCTGTGACGGCTGTGGAAAAAGTACGCAACTGAAAATGTTGAGCGAATATCTCACGGAAAACAGCGTTGCGCACGTGTTCACGCGCGAGCCGGGCGGTGGAAAAATTTCCGAAGCCATTCGCGAAATATTGTTAAACGGCAAAAACACGGAAATGACGGACGAGTGTGAAGCGCTTTTATACGCGGCGGCGCGTATGCAACACCTTGCCGATCGCGTCGAGCCTGCGCTTGCAAAAGGCAAGCTCGTCGTTTGCGATAGATACGTGGATTCTTCGCTTGCGTATCAAGCGTACGCGCGGGGATTGGGCGTGGATTTTATCGGTCGCATCAATGCCAAGGCGCTTGAAAAATATCCCCCCGACGTTACGGTGTTTATTGATTTGACACCCGAAGACGCGTTCAAAAGAAAGCACGGCGCAGACGAAAACGATCGGTTAGAACAAGCGGGAATGGCGTTCCATAAACGGGTGTACGACGGCTATAAAGCGTTGGAAAAGGCGTACCCCGAGCGTATCGTGGCGGTGGACGGAAAGCAAACCCCGCAGGAAATTTTCGCGCAGGTGTTGCAGATTTTGAAAGAAAGGAATTGTTTGTAAGGAGCTAAAATGCAGGTTTGGGAAATTGTGCTTTTGAGCGTGGCGCTTGCAATGGACGCGTGCGCCGTGGCAATGACGAACGGTATGACGGACAGTAAAATGTCCGCGTATAAGGCGGTGTTGATCGGCGTATTCTTTGGTTTTTTCCAGTTTTTAATGCCCCTTTTGGGTTATTATATCACGGGCGTGATTGCGGACGCGTTTTTGAGCACCTTTGAAGCAATCTCAGCGTGGGTATCGTTTGGGCTTTTGGCGTTCTTGGGCGGAAAAATGATATTTGAAAGCGTGAAAGAATTGCGCGAGAAAAAGGCAACCACTTGCGAAGTGCGGGAAAAACCGCCCGCGCTGACTATGTCCAAATTATGCGTGCAAGCGATCGCAACGTCGATTGATGCGTTGGCAGTGGGCGTAACGTTGCAAATGGCGGCGCTGTCCGAAGTAGGGCTTGCGCTGGGTGCTTGGGGCGCGACGGGAATGATCGGCGTAATCACACTAGGGCTTTCTATCGGTGCGGTGTATATCGGCAAAGCCATCGGGGATAAGCTTTCAGACAAAGCAGGATTGTTTGGCGGTGTTGTGCTCGTAGGTATCGGACTGAAAATTTTAATCGAAGGGCTTTTATAATATAAGGAAGTAAAACGGCGGATTGAAAATTGTTTTCAATCCGCCGTTTAATTACTTGATAAAAATTTGATTATGTGATATACTATATATGTCACACAAATTGAATAATCAATAACAGGGGTAGCTCTTTATTTTTTAAAGGGATATTTTTGCTTATTGTTGTCAAGAATTGAATTTGATAAAATGCAAATTCCACTTACTTGACAATGATAGGCTTCCTATGGTTATTTAAGATTTGTGTGACAACAATCGGGATTTGCGTTTTTGTGCGCTAATTTCGGTTGGCGCACTTTTATTATTTACAGGAGAGTTTTATGAAAAAGAAAGTTACAGATGAAAAAGCAACCGAGTTTATCAACAAAGTGGCAGAAAAAGTCCGTGAAGAAATGGACTATGAATTTAGAGTAGCGCAAAGCCAAATGTGGATAGCGGAAAACGAGCTCGTAGACGCATTAGACGAAAAACAGCACGAAGCGTATAAAAATTATGCTGAAAAGAGAAACGCTTTCGTCGCAATCGCAAAAGAACTTTATCAAAGAAAATTTTAATACATAAAAACCAGCAACGGCGAAAAAGGTATGCGCCCAAAAGCTAAACAAGCTTTTGGGCGCATACCTTTTTATACTAAACAATCAAAGCTACAATATTTAAGATAATCCCAGAAAATGCTATGATAAAGGCGAGTATGGAAAATATTACTCCAATGCTATCTATAGTATTTTTTCTCGATTTTTTATAGAAAATAATAGAGAAAATTCCACTTAAAACGGCTATAGAAAATAGGATAATTGAAAAAATAATTAAAACTATTATCCAATGCCATGCGTTATTGTCAAAAAAATGCGTAACAAAATCTGCGCTAAAGTTTAAAAATAACCCGAATAACAAATTTGCTACGGCACATATAAATGCAATTATACTCAAAATTATTGTTCCGTTTTCTCGCAATATTGCCAATCCGCTCGTTGCATCCGCTTGTGTTTTTTCTAATGGCTCATTGTTCGTATTAGTGAAAAAACCATTGTTATTCCATTCCATTTTCATAATTTCATAATTCCTTTAATATACGTAGTACGGATTTGGTTTACCCAACAATGCCAACGTATTAAAAACCCAGCCAAACCCAAACAATCCAAACGTTACGGCATATAAAATGCCTGCGCCGAATTTTTCTTCGTAAAACTTGTGTGCGCCAATCCAACCAAGGAATAAACACAAGAAAAAAGAAATCCATTTGTCTTTTAATTTTGTTCCAGGAACGTGCGTTGATATGTTATTGTTTGTATTACTGTTTTGATTGGTGTTATTGATAACAATTGGAGCCACGCGCTCTTCTCTTGGCGTGCCTATTTGACAACCACAATGAGGGCAAATAATTGCCTTTTTTAAAACCTTTTGTCCGCACTCCGAACAAAACTTCATTTCTTGCTGTACATTACCGTTTTCTTCCATTGTTTCTTACTCCTTTTGCTTTTAATCCATTATGTTGCCATATGTATATCATATTATAACACAAATGGAGCATAGTGTCAACCCATTTGGATATTATTTTTTGGTAAAAATTGTGTTATCATATATACATATGGGGTCGATAAGACTTATCACGGGGGTAAATAATTATGGATATACTGAAAAAAATCAATCAATTACGCTTGGAACGCAATTGGTCAATATATCGTCTTGCCGTTGAGGCGAATATTTCACAATCGACACTAACCAATATGTTTAGTCGTGAAACGTTGCCGTCCATTACCACTTTAGAATGTTTGTGTAGTGCCTTTGGCATTAGCATGGCGGAATTTTTTACTGAACCGTCTGCGCAAGTCAGTATATCCCAGGAACAAGAAGTATTGGAATTATATCGTATGCTCCCTGATGATGTAAAGCCAACAATTAAGTCGTTGTTATATGCGATTTTACAAAAGAAGGATTGAATTAAATAAAAAACAGAATGAATAAAATCTTTCTTAATAGATAAGAATTGTTCTACAATAATAAGAAAAGCGCGCCACGGGCGCGCTTTTTATTATAAAAACTCTTTCCATTTTTTCTCGAATTTTTCTTCCGTCGTGATCATTTCTTTAAGAAGTGCAACGATTTCTTCGTCGCCCTGTTCGGTGAGTTCGTTTAAGGTCGTGCGCAGAGCCGTGATGCCCATTACCGTGCCTTGCACCATCATATCCGCTATATGCGAGCGGGAATTGTTGGTGAGCGTATTCATTTTAATCGAGCCCCACATCATTACTTTTTTAAACGCGTTGGGTTCTTTGATTTCGATATTCTTATCGCGCGCAAGCATAGCCGCTTTTGCGGAAAAACGTTCGTAT
>JAZOPU010000145.1:0-6322 GCA_045655705.1 Candidatus Scatosoma sp. | reverse complement strand
CCGCGTATGCGTTATAATAATGTATATAAGAAAGCGCACTAAGCGACATTATACCATGATAGCATAATGATACATTATCTAATTATAAACCCCGAAAAAAAAGATGTCAAGCATTTTTGAAAGGCAATTTAAATTTTTTTTTAAAAAATAAAGGTACGGTATGAGAATTGACAAAATTTTAAAAGTATCGCGCATATTAAAGCGTAGAACGGTTGCGCAGGAAGCGTGCGGAGAAGACAAGGTGCTTGTCAACGGCAAGCCCGCCAAGCCCGCCACCAAAATCAAAATCGGCGACGAAGTGGAAATTTTATACGCTTCGGGCAGTTTAAAATTCCGCATACTTCAAATCAAAGAAACGGTAAAAAAAGACGAGGCGTCCAGCCTTTACGAGGTAATCTTATGAAATACAGCGTATGTGCCATTATTTGCGCCGCAGGCAAGGGTCTTCGCGCAGGCTTTGAAACGAACAAACTACTCGTTCCGCTTCAAGGCGAACGCGTACTTAAAAAAACGCTTTCCGCGTTTGATTTTTCTTTGATCGACGAAATTATCGTCACTTCGTCAAAAGAAGATATGCAAGAAATCACCGCCCTTTGCAACGCGTTCCCGCGCACAAAGGTCGTGCTTGGAGGTGATACGCGCAGTGCTTCGGTGTATAACGCCTTAAAGCAAGCGAAATCGGATATCGTGCTTATCCACGACGGTGCGCGCCCGTTCGTTTCCCGCGAGCTTATTGAAAATTGCGTGCAAAGCGTAAAATCTTACGGAAGCGGTATTTGCGCAATCCCCTGCTCGGACACAATCGCCGTGGCGCGAGATAATAAAATCGAAAGCGTACCCAACCGCGACGCGCTGTTTCAGTTGCAAACCCCGCAGGGCTTTTTCCGTGAGAATATCACGTCCGCCTATGAACGCGCAAAGGAAAACGGCGAAAGCGGTTACACCGACGATTCTTCTATTTTCAAACGCTATTGCGGAACGCCCCGTCTTTGCGCGGGCGCGCGCGAGAATATAAAATTGACGTACGCGCAAGACTTTGCAAAAAACTCCGTTCGTTGCGGGTTTGGCGTAGATACGCACGCCTTTGGAAAAGCGCAGGATTATATCCTGCTTGCGGGTGTCAAAATCCCCGCGGAGAGCGGACTTAAAGCGCACAGCGACGGCGACGTGCTTTGCCACGCGGTTATGGACGCGCTTTTATCCTCGGCAGGGCTTAGAGATATCGGCTTTTATTTCCCCGACACCAACCCCGATTTTAAAGACGCCAACTCTATGCAGTTGCTTGAAAAAGTCGTAGAAATGCTGAATGAACGCGGATATAAGGTGAAGAATATATCCGTTGCGATCCAAGCGGAAAAACCCCGCCTTTCCAGTTATATCGAGCGTATGCAAAACGCGCTTGCAGGCGTACTCAAAATAGACCCCACCGCCGTAGGCATCTCCGCAGGCACGAACGAAGGACTTGGCTATATCGGCGAAGGCAAAGGCATCACGGTAAACGCCTACGCGCTTATTGAAAACAAGTGAAGTATTTGCGGTTTAAGCAAAAGTGAAGTATTGACTTGCGTCAAAGCGAAAAATTTCACTCAAAAGGAGAACTCTATGCCCAAATCCACCAAAGCCCCCACCACGCAATTCGTTTGCACGCAGTGCGGGTATACCACGCCTAAATGGCTGGGGAAATGCCCCGATTGCGGGAATTTCAATACCATGCAAGAAGAAACGGTTCGCGCCGTGGAAGCGCCCACTGCAAGGCAAGGCGTTTCGGCTATGAAAACGCGCGCGTTGCCCCTTTCCAAAATCGGCTATGAAAAATTCGACCGCGTGCAAAGCGGTATTCAAGAATTCGACACGGTGCTCGGCGGGGGTATCGTCCGCGGTTCGCTCGTTTTGCTCGGCGGAGACCCGGGTATCGGCAAATCCACCCTGCTCACGCAGGTAGCGGCGCACCTTGCCAGCAAAGAGCCCGTGCTCTACGTTTCCGCAGAAGAAAGCTGTGCGCAGGTGAAAATGCGTTGCGAGCGTTTGGGATTAAACTCGGAAAACTTGTTACTTCTCAACGAAACTTGTTTGGAAGATATCGAAACGGAGCTTTCGAGCGCAAAATTCGTTATTATCGACTCCGTGCAAGCCATTTACACGGAAACGCTTACGGGCGCGGCGGGGAGCGTAGGACAGGTACGCGAATGTGCCGCCAAGCTTATGCGCATTGCCAAGGCGAACAATATCACCTTTTTCATTATCGGACACGTAACCAAGGAAGGCGCGCTTGCAGGCCCGAAAGTGTTAGAGCATATTATGGACACGGTGCTGTATTTTGAGGGTCAGCAAGAAGACAATTTCCGTTTACTCCGCGCGGTGAAAAACCGTTTCGGCTCGGCACAGGAAGTGGGCGTGTTTGAAATGACGGACACGGGAATAAAAAGCGTTTCCGACTATTCGGGACTATTTCTTTCGGACACGCGCGGTATTGCCGCAGGCTCGGCAGTAACGCCGTCGGAAAGCGGTAACCGTTGTATGAGCGTGGAGATACAAACGCTCATTTCCCGCACCCCCTACGGCAATCCTAGACGAATGAGCCTTGGCGTGGACTATAACAAACTCGTGGTACTCATTGCGGTACTTGAAAAGCGTTGCTCTATCCCCTTTTACAACGCGGACGTATATATCAACGCGATGGGCGGTATCAAGCTTGGCGAGCCGTCGGTCGACCTTGCCATTTGCGCCGCGCTCGCGAGCGCGGCGACGGACGTTGCCATCGACAAATACACAGCGGTGTTTGGCGAAGTAGGCTTAACGGGCGAAGTACGCCCCGTAAGCTATGCGGACAAGCGCGTGAACGAATGTATCAAAACGGGCTTTAAACGGGTAATCTTGCCCGCAAAAAACGTAAAAGCGTGTAAAAAATACGAAGACAAGATAGAACTTGTCCCCGTCCAATACGTCACGCAAATGGTAAAACATCTAAATCTTACACCTACCGTTTAGAAAAAAATTCCTTTCCGAGTTGGAAAGGAATTTTTATTTACAGTATACTTTGAATAAGCTCTTCCCGCGTTTGCGCCGATAAGTACACGGGCGGAATATCAAATAACGTCTTGCAACCGTATGCACGATCTTGGCTTAAACGGTAGACGGCTCTTGCACACGCCACGAGCACCGAAGCGGTAAATTCCGCGTTGGATTGCAGTTTCAAACCGTATTCCACGCTATGTTTGTGTTCGCCGTTTACGCCCGTAACACCGTTACGGATCACCACGCCCCCGTGCGGAAGTCCGCCGTGTTTTTCATTAAGCTCTTGTTGGGATATGAAATGCACCGTCGTTTCGTAGTCCGCGAAATAGTTGGGCATGGTCTTGATTTCCTTTTCAATGCGCTGTTTGTCCGCGCCCTCCTTTGCAACCACGAAACACTCACGTCTGTGTTTTTGCCCCGTCGAAAGCGTAGGCGTTTCACCCTTGCGCACCGCGGAAAGCGCGTCTTCCATAGGTATGGTGTATTGTTTTGCGTCCGCCACTCCGTCGATACGGCGTATCGCGTCCGAATGTCCTTGACTCACGCCCTTACCCCAAAAGGTATAATCTTTGCCTTGGGGCAAAACTGCGCTACCGTATAAACGCGCAATAGAGAACATACCAGGGTCCCACCCCGCGGAAATCACCGCAACGGTATTTGCTTGTTTTGCCACGTCGTCCACGTTTTGAAGATGCGCGGGGATTTTCGCGTGCGTGTCAAAGCTGTCCACGAGATTAAAATGCTTGGCAAGTGCGGGCGTTTGCACGGGCAGGTCAGTCGAGCTACCCCCGCAAAGTATCATAACGTCGATATCCTTTTGCATTTCCAAAGCTTGCTCCGCGCTATAAGCTTTCACGCCCGTAAGCGTTTTAAGCGTAGACGGATCACGGCGCGTAAACACGCCCACCGCCTGCATATCTACGTTTTGCGCGATTGCAAGCTCCACGCCCCGCCCAAGGTTTCCATAGCCGTAAATGCCGATACGAATACTCATTTTTTCTTCCTCTTTTTGCTTTGTATATTAAATTATAACATATAGGCGTACTTTTTTCAAGCACTCGCGCATAAAATATTTTTACTATTTTTTTATATCTACTATGCAATTTGTTTATAAATACCGCTTGGAAATAATTTTTTGTAAAAATTTTCCTTTCCCTGTTGACAAACGCGAAAAAAAAGGGTATTATAATATAGAAAGGAGAGAAAATTATGTATTGTAGAGAATGCGGACAAAAACTAACGCTCCGTTTTTGCGAAAACGAAGGCTTAATCCCCTATTGCGGAAAATGCGAAGAATATATGTTCCCGCAATTCCCCGTTGCGGTGTCGATGGTAGTAACCAACCGCGCGCAAGATAAAATCCTGCTTGCCAAGCACGTAGAAGACGACGATTTCATTTTATTTGCAGGCTATATCAAAAAAGGCGAAAACGCGGAAAAGACGATCCCGCGCGAGATCAAGGAAGAGCTTGGGCTGTCGGTTGTCAAGGCAAAATATATGTCTTCTCGTTATCATTCAAAGAAAGAACTTTTGATGCTAAACTTTATCGTAATCGTGGAAGAAGCGCCGATAAAACTGCAAGAAGACGAAGTATCCGAAGCACGCTGGTGCACGCCCGAAGAAGCGCTTGCGCTTATCCGCAAAGGCACGACGGCGGAATTTTTCCTTTCCAACGCCGTCCGCGAATTAAAGAAAAAAATCTAACCTTTACCGCCCCGAACGCGTTCGGGGCGGTAAAATATTTTTCCCCAAACCCACGGGAAAGCCCTGCCCAAGCGTTGACAATTACAGTTTTTTTTGCTACAATATATAAGATAGTGTGCGGAGGCAATACGAATGAACGTGATTGGGTTTGACAATAAAAAATATCTTTCCATGCAATCGGAGAACATACAAGAGCGTATCGACGCGTTCGGGGACAAGCTGTACCTTGAATTTGGCGGTAAGCTTTTCGACGACTACCACGCCTCCCGCGTGTTGCCCGGGTTTGAGCCGGACAGTAAAATCAAAATGCTCTTAAAGCTTAAAGACGTTGCGGAAATACTCGTCGTTATCAGCGCGAACGATATTATCAAAAACAAGTACCGTAGCGACCTTGGCATCACCTACGACGCGGACGTCATTCGCCTGATTGATATTTTCAAAAGCCAAGGCTTATACGTGGGTAGCGTGGTTATGACCATGTATCAGCCCCAGCCCGCGGTGGACGGTTTTATCAAACGCCTGAACAACTTGGGTATCAACGTATATAAACACTACGCAATCGAAGGATATCCTTCCGACGTGCAAAAAATCGTTTCGGAAGACGGGTATGGCAAAAACGAATACGTACCCACGACGAGAAAGCTCGTAATCGTAACCGCGCCTGGCCCTGGTAGCGGAAAAATGGCGACCTGCCTTTCCCAGCTCTACCACGAAAACCAACGCGGTGTGAAAGCGGGCTATGCGAAATTTGAAACGTTCCCCGTTTGGAATTTACCCCTTTCCCACCCCGTCAACGTAGCCTACGAGGCGGCAACGGCAGACCTTGCAGACGTGAATATGATAGACCCCTATCACATGGAAGCCTATCAAACGCTCGCCGTCAATTATAACCGCGACGTGGAAATTTTCCCCGTGGTTTCGGCAATGCTCGAACGCATTTTGGGCTATTCCCCCTATAAATCCCCCACGGATATGGGCGTGAATATGGCGGGCTTTTGTATCGTAGACGACGAAGCCTGCAAAAAAGCTTCCAACGCGGAAATTATCCGTCGGTACTTTGTAGCGCAATGCGACGCAAGACGTGGCAGGATTAGCAAAGACGTCGTTTCCAAAATAGAACTTTTAATGAGTAAATCGGGCATTTCCACAAGCGATCGTTTGACGGTGGCGGCGGCGCTTGAAAAAGCCGAACAAACGGGCGCACCCGCAGTGGCAATCGAAATTAACGATGGGCGTATCGTAACGGGTAAAACGGGCAAGCTCTTGGGCGCGAGCGCGGCGGCAATTCTCAACGCACTCAAAGCCTTGGGCGGTATCGACGATAAAATCGAGCTCATTTCCCCCACGATCATTGAACCTATTCAACAGCTTAAAGTCAAACACATGGGCGCAGTCAATCCGCTCTTGCACACGGACGAAATTTTAATGGCACTTGCCATTTGCGCGGTAACCGATCCCATGGCAAAACGCGCGGTGGAACAAATCGAAAAACTTAAAAACTGCGAAGTGCACTCTACGGTCATTCTTTCACACGTCGACGAGCGCACGTTCAAATCGCTGGGTATGCACTTAACCTGCGAACCGCAAAGACAAGTATAAAAAA
>JAZOPU010000144.1:0-12203 GCA_045655705.1 Candidatus Scatosoma sp. | reverse complement strand
GATTGGGAGTGTCATTGCGGTAAGTATAAGAGAGTAAAATATAAAGGTCACGTATGTGAAAAGTGCGGAGTGGAAATCACGCGTTCCAAAGTGCGCCGTGAAAGAATGGGGCACATTGAGCTTGCCGCACCCGTTTCCCATATTTGGTATTTCAAGGGCGTTCCTTCTAAAATCGGTTTGCTTTTGAATATGGGACCTAAACAGCTTGAACAGGTTATCTACTTTGCCTCCTACGTGGTTATCAACCCCGGCAGCGTAGACGAGCTGGAATATAAGCAAGTTATCACGGACAAACAACTTCGTGAGATCGAAGAACGTTACGGCGATTCGTCGGTTACGGGCTTGAAAGTGGGTATGGGTGCGGAATCCATTCGCGAACTTTTAATGGCTGTTGATCTCGACAAGGAAAGCGAAGAATGTAAAAAAGCGCTTGACGAAGGCACGAACAACCCCAAAGGCCCCGGTCAAAAGGCGATCAAGGCGATTAAGCGTTTGGAAGTTATCGAATCGTTCAGAAAGAGCGGTAACCGCCCTGAATGGATGATTTTGACGGTACTTCCCGTAATCCCGCCCGATATCCGCCCTATGGTACAGCTTGACGGCGGTAGATTTGCTACGTCCGATTTGAACGATTTGTATCGCCGTGTTATCAACCGTAACAACCGTTTGAAGAAAATGATGGAAATCGGCGCGCCCGATATGATCATTAAAAACGAAAAACGTATGTTGCAGGAAGCGGTAGACGCGCTCGTGGACAACGGCAGAAGAGGTAAGGCACTTTCCGGACCTTCTAACCGTGACTTGAAATCCCTTTCCGCAATGCTCCGCGGTAAGCAAGGGCGTTTCCGTCAAAACTTGCTTGGTAAGCGTGTAGACTATTCGGGCCGTTCGGTTATCGTCGTTGGTCCTGAACTGAAAATTTATCAATGCGGTTTGCCCAAGGAAATGGCAATCGAGCTTTTCAAACCGTTTATTATGAAACGGCTGGTTGAAAGCGGTCAATGCCATAACATTAAAACGGCAAAACGTGCCGTGGAAAAAGCCAAAGATATGGTTTGGAACGTGTTAGAAGACGTCATCAAAGACCACCCCGTGCTTTTGAACCGTGCACCCACGCTCCACCGCTTGTCTATTCAAGCGTTTGAGCCTGTGCTTATCGAAGGTCGTGCAATCAAAATTTCCCCGCTCGTTTGCGGACCGTTCAACGCCGACTTCGACGGCGACCAAATGGCTGTGCACCTTCCTTTGAGCGTGGAAGCGCAAGCGGAAGCAAGATTCTTGATGCTTTCGGCGAACAATATTTTGAAACTTGCCGACGGTAAATCGGTTATGTCGCCCACGCAAGATATGATTATCGGTGCGTACTGTCTTACGATCAAGCGTCGCGAAGAAGGTAAAACGTATGATAGCCAAGGTCGTCCTGACCCCAATGGCGAAGTGTACGTTGCGCCCGTGTATGCGTCTGAAAACGAAGCAATTTTGGCATACCAAAACAAAGTTGCGCACGAACAGGACGAAATGTATTTAAAACGCGTGGTGGAATTGCCCGAAGGTAAGTTTGAAGATTTGCCCTTGCCTTATAAATGTCCTATCGAAAACAAGGACGGCGAAACGCCCGTTCGCTGTGCGGAAGTGCGTCGCAACGAAAAGACGGGTAAACTCGAAGTTACGGGTATTATCAAAACGACGATCGGTAGACTTATCTATAACGAAGGACTGCCTCAAGACCTTGGTTTTGTTAAGAGAGAAACGCCTGAATCGTATTTGCGTTTGGAGCTTGACACCGAATTTATCGGCAACGCAAGAGCAATCGGTAAAAAGCACCTTTCGAGAATCGTTGAAGCGTCGTTTAGAACGGGTAAAGCTCCCAAGGCTTCCTACGTTTTGGACGCAATGAAAGAAAGAGGTTATAAATATTCCACGATCGCCGCTCTTACGACGTCCGTATTCGATATGAAAATTCCCCAAGAAAAGCAGGAAATTATCGACAATGCGGAACAAGAAGTTTCCAAGATTGCGAAAAAATTTGCGCGTGGTCTTTTGAACGAAGAAGAACGTTACAGCGCGGTTATCTCGCAATGGGATAGCGCGACGGATAAGGTTGCAAGCTTGCTCAAAAAGCAAGGCGAAGAAGATAAGTTCAACCCCATTTGGATGATGGCGGACTCGGGCGCGCGTGGTTCGATCGACCAGATTAAACAGCTCGCAGGTATGCGTGGTCTAATGGTTAACCCCCAAGGTAAAAAGATCGAAGTTCCCGTTAAATCGTGCTTTAGAAACGGTCTTTCCGTTCTTGAATATTTCATTTCTTCCCACGGTGGACGTAAAGGTTTGACCGATACCGCTCTTAAAACGGCGGACTCGGGTTATTTGACCCGTCGTTTGGTGGACGTATCGCACGAAATTATCGTTCGCGAAGAAGATTGCTGTGCGGGCAGAAAACCCCAAGGCATGAAAGTTCGCGCAATCTACGATACGGTCGGTAAAGAAATCGAAGGCTTGAAATCGCGTATTTTGGGTAGATTTGCGGCGGAAGACGTCGTACACCCTGAAACGGGCGAAATTCTCGTTTCCATGAACGAGTTTATCGACGAAGCGGAAGCGGACAAAATCGTGAAAGCGGGTCTTACGGAAGTTTCGATTAGAAGTATCTTTGCTTGTTCGTCGAGATTCGGCGTATGCGCGAAGTGCTACGGTAAGAACATGGCGACGACGCTCCCCGTACAAGTGGGCGAAGCGGTTGGTACGATCGCGGCGCAATCTATCGGTGAACCTGGTACACAGCTTACGATGCGTACGTTCCACACGGGCGGTATCGCGGCGACGGGCGACATCACGCAAGGTTTGCCTCGTGTCGAAGAATTGTTTGAAGTGAGAAAACCCAAGGGCTGTGCAACGGTCTGCGAAGTGGACGGTATCATTTCTATCGACGATTCCGACGGTTCTAAGCATATCAAGATTATGGACGAAAAGACGGGTGAGTTGAAGAAAGAATACACGCTCCCGTTCAACGCGGAAATCAAAGTCAAAGAAGGCGAAAAGGTAATGCCCGGCGTGCTCCTTAACGCAGGTAGCGTATACCCGCAGGATATCCTGCGCGTACAAGGCGTGAAAGGCGTGCAAGATTATATCTTGGAACAAGTACAATCGGTATACCGTTCGCAAGGCGTTGAAATCAACGACAAGCACGTTGAAATTATCGTTCGTCAAATGCTTAAAAAGGTTCGCGTAGAGAACGCAGGGGATACGAACTTGCTCCCTGGCGAACTCGTGGACATGGTTACCTTCCAAGACGAAAGCGCGAAAGCGATGGCGGCAGGCGGCAGACCCGCACTTGCAAAGCGAGTGCTCCTTGGTATCACGAAAGCGGCGCTTGCAACGGACAGCTTCTTGTCCGCGGCGTCCTTCCAAGAAACGTCGAGAGTACTCACGGAAGCGGCTATTAGAACCAAGCGCGACTACCTTGTCGGCTTGAAAGAAAACGTCATTATCGGTAAGCTCATTCCCGCAGGTACGGGTACAAAATCGTATAAGAGCGTTACGCCTCAATACGTAGGCGGTTACAACGCCCAAGCGGAAAAATCGGCTGACGAAAAAGAAAACGCATAAACAAGAAAACCAGCACAGCGCAAGCTATGCTGGTTTTTTTCGTGGTGAAGTTTTTCACTGTGTGAAAAGTGAAGTAACGGTGTAGTGAAGTATGCGCTAAGCGCAAGTGAAGTTTTTTCGCTATGCGAAAAAGTTGTGGAAATATTAAAACAGGTGGTCAAGGAGCGTTGCTCCTTGTGGGGTGCAGGGGTGAAACCCTTGCGCCTCGATGGCAATCGCCGTCCGAAAGGACGGTATAAGCCCCAAAAAAGCAAAACAAAGTTTTGCGCCATTCGCCTTTGGTGCACGCACGATTGTGAGAAAAAATAAAATTTTGCGGAAAGAAAGCGTGAAAGCGATTGAATTTTTTGCGCAGGTGCGGTATAATAGTATTGGTAAAAAAATACTTGAAAATTTGCGCGTAAAACCTTGACAAACTTTATTGGGTGTGATATACTATCATTGTAGCACGAGGGCGTCGCGCGAGTTTTGCGCGTACGCTCTTTTTTTGGAGATGCGCAGGAGGAGCGGTTTGACAGGTCGTATTCATTCATTTGAATCTTTCGGTACGGTGGACGGGCCCGGTATTCGTTTCGTCGTATTTTTGCAAGGCTGTCCGCTTCGCTGTCAGTATTGCCATAACCCCGATACTTGGGGCGCGGGCGGAGAAGAACACGAAGCCGAGGCGATCGCAAAGCGTGCAATCCGTTATAAGAACTACTTTGGTAAGGACGGCGGGGTAACCGTTACAGGCGGAGAACCGCTGCTGCAAATTGAGTTCGTGATTGAGCTTTTCACTATTTTGAAAAAACAGGGCGTGCATACCTGCGTGGATACTTCGGGCTTTACGTTTAGAAAAGACGACGTTAAAAGCGTGGAATTGCATAAAAAGCTACTCGAAGTTACCGATTTGTTCCTGCTTGATATTAAACATATCGACGATACGGAGTGTAAAAAGCTTACGGGGCAAAGTAATAAAAACACGCTGGATTTTGCAAGATTTTTGAGCGATAACGGTAAGAAAACGTGGATACGCCAAGTGCTTGTGCCAAATATTACCGATAACGACGAGAGTTTGAAACGCACGCGCGCGTTCATTGATACGCTGGAAACGGTGGACAAGGTGGAAGTGTTGCCCTATCACACCATGGGCGTGGTGAAATACGAAAAGTTGGGTATGGAATATCCTTTAAAAGACGTGCAAGCGCCGACGAAAGAGCGGGTGCAAAACGCAAAGGAAATTCTTTGCAAGGAGCGGAAATGAACGTAGAAAATTACAAAGACGAGCTGAAAGGGCTTTGCTGTGTGGAGATTAGCGGGGAGAGCTGTGCTAACTGTTTGACGCTTATGCCGATTCTCAAATCTCTTTGCGATAAACGCGACGATATTCGTCTTGTGCACGTGGAAGCGGATTTTACGACGGTCGCGCTTATGCAAGAATGGGAAGTGGAGAAAGTGCCCACAATCTTACTTATGGATAGCGGAGAGATTTTTGCGCGGTGCTCGGGGTTTCAGCCCGAAGAAATTTTAGAAATTTGGCTGGACGCGAAAATCGAAGAAAGAAAATCGAAAAAATAGACAAACCTGCTTAATAAACGGGGATATTTGTTTATAAATAAGAAGGAATAAAAATTATTAGGAGTAATTGATATGATGCAATACAAAGGTTGGGAAGGATTTGTTCCCGGTAAATGGTGCGACGACGAGGTAGACGTGCGTGATTTCATTCAACGCAACTACGCGCCTTACGACGGGGATGCAAGTTTCCTCGCTCCCGCAACGGAAGCGACGAAAAAACTTTGGGAGATCGTTTGCGATCTTTCCAAAAAGGAACGCGAAGCAGGCGGTGTTTTGAACGCGGATACGAAGATTGTTTCCACGCTCACTTCGCACGGGGCTGGCTATCTTGACAAGGATCTTGAAAAAATCGTTGGTTTACAAACGGACGAACCGTTCAAGCGTTCGTTGCAACCTTTCGGCGGTATTCGTATGTCCGAGGGCGCGCTCGAAATGTACGGTTATAAATTGGACGAAGGTGTGAAAGAAATTTTCACCAAATACCGCAAAACGCACAACGAAGGTGTGTTTGACGTGTATACGCCTGAAATGCGTGCGGCACGTTCCGCGCACATCTTGACGGGGCTTCCCGATGCGTACGGCAGAGGTAGAATCGTTGGCGATTATCGCCGTGTTGCACTCTATGGTGTGGACTATCTTATTAGAAAGAAAGAAGAAGATAAGCTTGGTATGCGCGGTGAAATGACGCCTGAAAAGGTAAGAAACCGCGAAGAAGTGGCTGATCAAATCAAAGCACTCAAAGCGCTTAAAGAAATGGCGGCGATCTACGGTTGCGATATTTCCAAACCCGCTGAAACGGCGAGGGAGGCGATCCAAGCGCTCTACTTTGGTTATCTTGCGGCGGTGAAAGATCAAAACGGCGCGGCAATGTCTATTGGTAGAAACACCACGTTCCTTGATATCTATATCCAAAGAGATCTTGACAAGGGACTTATCACCGAAGAACAAGCGCAAGAATTTATCGATCATTTCATTATGAAACTTCGTATCGTGAAGTTCATGAGAACGAAAGAATATAACGAACTTTTCTCGGGCGACCCTACGTGGGTAACGGAATCCATCGGCGGTATGGGTGTGGACGGCAGATCGCTCGTTACGAAAACAGCGTTCCGTGTATTGCACACGCTTGATAACCTTGGTCCTGCACCCGAACCCAACCTTACGGTGCTTTGGTCTAAGGGCTTGCCTATCAACTTCAAGAGATACTGTGCGGAAATTTCCATTCGTACTTCTTCCATTCAATACGAAAGCGACGATCTTATGCGTCCTGAAATGGGCGACGACTACTGTATCGCTTGTTGCGTAAGCTGTATGCGCGTAGGTAAGGATATGCAATTCTTCGGCGCAAGAGCTAACCTTGCAAAATGCTTGCTCTATGCAATCAACGGCGGTAAAGACGAGCTTATGAAAGACAAAAAGACGGGTAAACCCATGCAGGTATCCCCCGAATTTATGCCGATCATGGGCGACGGCGCGCTTGACTATGCGGAAGTATGCGCGAAGTTTGAAACGATGATGAAGTGGCTTGCGGAATTGTACGTGAATACGCTCAACCTTATTCACTACATGCACGATAAATACAGCTACGAAGCGTTGGAGCTTGCTTTGCACGACACCAACGTACGCCGTTTCTTCGCAACGGGTATTGCAGGTCTTTCCTGTGCGGCGGACTCGCTTTCCGCAATCAAATACGCAAAGGTTTATCCTATCCGTAACGAAGACGGTATCGTGGTAGATTACCGTATCGAAGGGGAATATCCCAAGTATGGTAACGACGACGACAGAGCGGACGAAATTGCAGTTTGGATCTTGAAAACGTTTATGAAATACGTGAAGAGCCAATACACCTATCGTGATTCTGTTCCCACCACGTCTATTCTTACGATTACGTCGAACGTCGTATACGGCAAAAAGACGGGTAACACGCCCGACGGTAGAAAGGGCGGTACGCCGCTTGCGCCCGGTGCAAACCCCATGCACGGCAGAGATTCCAACGGTGCGCTCGCTTCGCTGAAATCGGTTGCGAAACTTCCCTATGACTATTCGAGAGACGGTATTTCCAATACGTTCTCGATCACGCCCGGATCCCTCGGAAAAGAGGACTAATCTTAAAAGCGTGGCATAAAATATAATAAAAGGAGATAAAAAATTATGTCGAACAGAGTTGATAACTTAGTGAATATGTTGGACGGTTACGTTGGCGATAGCGGATATCACCTTAACGTGAACGTGTTCAACCGTGAAACGCTTCTTGACGCGCAGGCGCATCCTGAAAAATATCCTCAGCTTACGATCCGCGTGTCGGGGTATGCTGTAAACTTCATTAAACTTACGAAGGAACAGCAAGACGACGTTATTTCCCGTACCATTCACGAATCTATGTAATCGGGAAAAACACAAAAACAAAAAAGCTGCCGCCGTTTTCGACGGCAGCTTTTGTATAAAGGTGGTATATGGCAAGCAAAAAAACACGCCGTAAGGTGAAAAAAATAGCAAAAAAGCATCCCGTGCTCGTCGTGATTGCAATTCTTCTTATCGTGGCAATCGTGGGCTGTTGTGTGTTGCATAAAAAGGGCGTTATCCATATTCCTTTTTTGGATAAGGTATTCCCGCCCGAAGAAAATCAGGAAAGTATCATCACCGACGATTTACAAATACATTTCTTGGAGCTTGGGAATAAAGCACCGGGGGATTGCACGCTAATTAAGATAGGAGATACAGAAGTGCTTATCGACGCAGGTTCTGAAAGAAGCTCGGCGCAAACGATTGTGCCGTATATTCAAACGTATTGTACGGATGGTGTTTTGGAATATGTGATCGCAACCCACGCGGATACTGACCATATCGCGGCGTTCGTGGGCACGAGCAGTATCCAAGGTGTTTTTGAAAGCTTTGAATGTCAAACGATCATTGATTTCCCGAAAACGACAAAAGACACGCAAATGTATAAAGATTACGTGGCTATGCGCGATCAAGAAGTCGCCAAGGGTGCAAAACATTATACGGCGTTGCAGTGTTGGAATAACGAAGGAGATGCAAAGCGCAGTTATCAGCTTGCCGAAGAGATTACGTTGAATATTCTCTATCAAAAATTCTACGAAGAAGATACGAGTGTTGAGAATAATAATTCCGTTTGTATGTTACTTACGCAAGGGAATAATCATTATTTATTTACGGGGGACTTGGAAAAAGCTGGCGAACAGTCGCTTGTGAAAAACAATACCCTACCCAAATGTAAGTTATATAAAGCGGGACATCATGGTAGCGATACTTCAAGCACGGTGGAATTGTTGCAAAAAATCCAACCTGAAATTGTGGTGGCAAATTGCTGTTGCGGTGGTAAATACAACTTCCCTCATCAGGAATTTATAGATAATGTGGCTGTGTATACGGATAAAGTGTATATACCCGTACTTGTGGCTGAAAACGAGGAGGGATATGCACTATTAAACGGGAATATTATCGTGCGTAGCAACGGCGGGGAAGTGCAGGTGCAATGCTCCAACAATAATACGCTTTTAAAGGATACGCCGTGGTTTGCAGAGAATAGAAAACGCCCCAAAGAATGGGCAGAGTAAAAAGTATGGAACAGTTTTCAAGAACGGAAAATTTAATCGGTAAAGCGGGTGTGGAGAAATTAAACCGCGCGCGCGTGCTTGTGTTCGGCGTTGGGGGTGTGGGCGGTTACGTTATTGAAGCGCTTGCCCGTAGCGGTGTTGGCGCGGTGGATATTGTGGATAATGACGTCGTTAGTGAAAGCAACATCAACCGTCAAATTATCGCGCTTCATTCCACCGTAGGAAAGAAGAAAACGCAGGTAATGCAAGAACGCTTACTTGATATCAATCCAAGTATTAAAGTGCAAGCGCACGATTTATTTTTCCTGCCTGATACGCCGTTTGATTTCACGCCTTACGATTACGTGATAGACGCAATCGACACGGTGAGCGGAAAAATTGCCGTGATTGAAGGCGCAAAAAAGGCGGGCGTGCCCGTTATTTCCGCTATGGGTGCGGGGAATAAACTCGACCCCACGGCGTTCGCGGTGGCGGATATTGAAAAAACCAGCGTTTGCCCGCTTGCAAGGGTTATGCGCAGAGAACTCAAAAACAGGGGTGTGAAGGGCGTGAAAGTCGTCTATTCCAAGGAAGAACCCAAAGGGAGCGCGGAAAAGAACGAACACGGAAAACCCGTGCCTGCAAGCATTGCTTTTGCGCCGTCCGTTATGGGTTTGATTATTGCTAGCGAAGTAATCAAAGATTTGTTAAAATAAAAAGGTACTGCTCTCGAAAGCGACGCTTTCGAGAGCAGTTTTCAACTTTTTTTGCGTGAAAATGAAAAAATGCAAAATTTTTTGAAAAATTATCAAAAACAGCTGTCAAAGGCTTGATATTTTTTTGGTTTTATATTAAAATAATGAGTAGAAAACAGTATAATGCGAAAAAGCTTGCGCCCTGAAAAACGAGCGCAGGAGTTTTTTGCGGTTTTAACGGAAAAAAAGAAAAAAATCAACTTGGAGGAAATAAAATTATGGCAAAAAAGTATTGCTATCTCTTCACCGAAGGTAACGCGAAAATGCGCGAAATCCTTGGCGGTAAGGGTGCAAACCTTGCGGAAATGACCAATATCGGTCTTCCCGTACCCCAAGGCTTCACGATCTCTACGGAAGCCTGCACGCAGTATTATGAGGACGGCAAACAAATCAACGCCGACATTCAAGCGGAAATTATGCAGTACATCGAAAAGATGGAAAATATCTGCGGTATGAAGTTTGGCGACAAGGAAAATCCTTTGCTCGTTTCCGTTCGTTCGGGCGCACGTGCGTCTATGCCTGGTATGATGGATACCATTCTTAACCTTGGCTTGAATGAAGAAGTGGTGGAAACGCTCGCAAACAAGTCGGGCAACCCCCGTTGGGCTTGGGACTGCTACCGTCGTTTCATTCAAATGTTCTCCGACGTCGTTATGGAAGTCGGCAAGAAATACTTTGAAAAGCTTATCGACGAAATGAAAGAAGCAAAGGGCGTTACGCAAGACGTGGAACTTGACGCTAACGATCTTAAAGCGCTTGCGAACCAATTCAAGGCTGAATATAAAAAGCAACTTGGCAAGGATTTCCCTTCCGATCCCAAAGAACAACTCTTTGAAGCGGTGAAAGCCGTGTTCCGTTCTTGGGACAACCCCCGTGCGAACATCTATCGTATGGACCATGATATCCCGTATAGCTGGGGTACGGCGGTAAACGTACAAATGATGGCGTTCGGTAACATGGGTGAAACGTCGGGTACGGGCGTTGCGTTCACGCGTAACCCTGCAACGGGCGAAAAAGGACTTATGGGTGAGTTCCTTACCAACGCACAAGGCGAAGACGTTGTTGCAGGTGTGCGTACGCCGATGCCTATCGCGCAAATGAAAGAAGTATTCCCCGAAGTTTACGAACAGTTCTTGAAAGTTTGCGATATCCTTGAAAATCACTACCGTGATATGCAGGATATGGAATTTACCATTCAAGACAAAAAATTGTATATGCTCCAAACGCGTAACGGTAAGCGTACCGCGGCGGCGGCTATCAAGATCGCTTGCGACCTTATTGACCAGGGCATGATCACCGAAAAAGAAGCGCTTATGCAAATCGACGCGAAGAGCTTGGATATGCTTTTGCACCCGCAATTCGACGCGAAAGCCCTCAAAGACGCGGACAAGAACAACGTTGTTGGTAAAGGTATCGCAGCTTCCCCTGGTGCGGCTGCTGGTAAGATCGTGTTCACGGCAGAAGACGCGGTGGTAGAAGGCAAGAAAGGCGAGAACGTAATTCTCGTGCGTTTGGAAACTTCTCCCGAAGATATCGAAGGTATGAAATACGCGCAAGGTATCTTGACGGTACGTGGCGGTCAAACCTCGCACGCGGCGGTTGTTGCGCGTGGTATGGGTACGTGCTGTGTTTCCGGTTGCGGCGACATTAAAATGCACGAAGAAGAAAAATGGTTCGAGCTTGCGGGCAAGATTTTCCGCGAAGGCGACTTGCTTTCCTTGGACGGCTCGACGGGTAATATCTACGATTGCTTGATCAAGACCGTTCCCGCTGATCCTAACTCTGGTTATTTTGGACGTATTATGGAACTTGCGGACAAGTATAAAGCACTTGGCGTTAGAACGAACGCGGACAGCCCCGAAGATGCAAAACAAGCGGTGGCGTTCGGCGCGCAAGGTATCGGTCTTTGCCGTACCGAGCATATGTTCTTCGATCCTGCAAGAATCGGCGCGTTCCGTGAAATGATTTGTGCGGACACGGTAGAAGAAAGAGAAGCGGCGCTTGCGAAGATTGAACCTATGCAACAGGCTGACTTTGAAGGTCTTTTCGAAGCCCTTGGCGGATATCCCGTTACTATTCGTTTCCTTGATCCTCCCCTTCACGAGTTCGTTCCCACGACGGAAGAAGATATCGCGGCGCTTGCAAAAGCACAAAACAAGACGGTTGGTCAAATCAAAGACATTATCGCAAGCCTTCACGAATTCAACCCCATGATGGGTCACCGTGGTTGCCGTTTGAGCGTAACCTATCCCGAAATCGCGGTTATGCAAACGAAAGCGGTTATCAAAGCTGCTATCAACGTTGTGAAAAAACACGCGGATTGGAAGCTTGTTCCCGAAATCATGATTCCTTTGACGGGCGAAACGAAAGAATTGAAATTCGTGAAAGATATCGTTGTGAAAACGGCGGAAGAAGTTATCAAGGCAAGCGGTGTAGAGCTTAAATATGAAGTGGGTACGATGATCGAAATTCCCCGCGCTTGCTTGACGGCGGAAGAGATCGCAAAAGAAGCGGAATTCTTCTGCTTCGGTACGAACGACTTGACGCAAATGACGTTCGGCTTCTCGCGTGACGACGCAGGTAAGTTCTTGCCCGCATACTACGCAAACAAGATCTACGAATCCGATCCGTTCGCAAGATTGGATACGACGGGTGTTGGTAAGCTTATGGAAATGGCAGTGGCAGGCGGAAAGAAAGTGCGTCCTGAAATGCACTGCGGTATTTG
>JAZOPU010000143.1:0-8836 GCA_045655705.1 Candidatus Scatosoma sp. | reverse complement strand
TTTTTAATTTGAATGTTTTTCGCTCGCGGCGAATTTGATTTTTAAGTCTTCGATTTTGTCTTTTCTCCAAGCGGTAATCGCGTTTTCGATAGGGGAGATATCGAGAAAATCGTATTTACGCAGGAAATAATAGAGGTCTTTGACAATCTTGATGCTATCGCCCTCGGTGTCGCTTTCTACGTTAATGGGCAAAACGGGATCGTGCAAACTCATACGCATAAGCGCCCAGCCGTTGCCGTGTAATTCGTCGTAGCGCAAGCGGAAACCTTCGTGGTTGTCGCCTGCGGGGATTGCGTAGTATAAATTCCCTGCATAACAAGCGAAGTCGGTGATAAGCTTTTTGCCAAGTTCTTTAAAGTCTGCCCCGGGCAAGAACTTGCAACGAAGTTCTCGCGCTTCGGCAGGCATTTCTAATGCAGAAATAAGATCGGTGAGATTTTTGCCTTCTTTTGCCGCGTTTGCCATGGCAATGAGAAGCCGCACGATTAAATACGCGCCGTCGTCTAAAAAGTAATTTTCAAGCAACGCTGCGTGTCCGCTTGTTTCGATGGCAAGCGGGGCGTATTCGCCCGATTCGTTCAGGCGTATCGCTTCGTTAATTACGTTTTTATATCCGCGTTTGAAACGGTGGTGTTTGCCCCCGCGTACGGTGATGAATTTTGCCAAACCGTCGGAGGTTACCGAGTCGGTAACGATCGTGCCCGCGCGTTCGGAAAGCAGGATTGCGGAAATGAGTGCGATTAAACGGTTGCGGTTAATTTCGCTTCCGTCCTTGTCCACTGCGCCCGCTCTATCCACGTCCGTGTCAAAGATAATACCAAAGTCCGCGCCCGTAGTTTTGACTGCGTTGCAAATGGATTCCATTGCCTCGGCGTTTTCGGGGTTGGGGATATGGTTTGGGAACGTGCCGTCAGGCTCTAAAAATTGCGAGCCGGTAACGTCCGCGCCAAGGGGTACGAGCACTTTGTCCGCGAAAAACCCACCTGCACCGTTGCCCGCGTCCACGATAATTTTTTTGCCTGTAAGAGGCGTTTGTTCACCCGTTGCGTCGCGCACCTTTTTCACGAGCTTTGCGGCGTATTCGTCAAGGTAGGGAAGTTCCAACCGTTCTCCTGGCTCCGTCGTTTCCGCAAAACGATAGGTTGCGGCAATATTTAAAATTTCTTTTACGTCTACGCCTTCAAGCCCGCCACTATGCGAGAAGAATTTCATACCGTTGCGGTTGAAAGGCAGGTGACTTGCCGTGATCATAATCGAGCCGTGGCAATAATTTTCAGCATTTCTTTCCTCGTCTTTTAAAAGCATAAACATCGAAGGCGTGGAGGAAAGCCCCGTAACGATCGCGTTGTGTCCCGTGGAAGTAATGCCACGCACCGTCGCGTCGCAAAGCGTAGGGGAGGTGATGCGCGAATCGTAACCTACCGCAACGGTAACCTGCGTTTTACCCGTGCGGGAGATAAGCCACACACAAAAAGCTTGGGCGATATTTTGAACGGCTTCTTCCGTGAGTGTAACGCTCTCGCCTTCAATACCCTCGCACGCGACACCGCGAACGTCCGTTCCGTTTCGTAAATTCAAATAATCTTGTAAGGTCATAATCGTGTTTCCTTGCATTATAAAAGAATACCTATATATATTATATAGCGTAAAAGCGAAAATGTCAAGTTAAATTTTCAATTATTTCCACAAAAGCGCACACTTTTTCCTTTGTAAAATCTTTTGATTTTCTTGACAAAAAATCCCGCTTGTGATATAATAAACCAAAACGTGTCTACGGGAGAAAAACTATGCCTTTATTCGATGTGTCGAGCGATTCGACTTGCGATTTGAAAAAAGAATATAGGGAAAAGAGAAACGTGTATTTTGCCCCACTTTCATTTACAATAGAAAAGGACGGGGATATACAAATGGCGCTGGATAATTTTTCTTCGCAGGACGAATACGTTTCTTTTTATCAAAAAATCCGCGATGGCGCGTTTCCGCGCACGTCCAAGCTCAACTACGCCGCGCACGTGGAACACTTCACGAAAATGGCGGAAGCGGGCGTGAAAGAAGTTGTGCATTTTACTATTTCTTCGGGACTTGCCGACACCATCAATATCACCAAACAAGCGGCAAGCGACGTAGAACAAAAATACGCGGGCTTTAAAGTATACGCAGTCGATCCGTTGACGGCGACGGTGGGACAGGGTATGCTCGTGGAAATTGCCGCAGACTGTCGCGACGAAGGCAAAACGGCACAAGAAACCTATGACTATATTATGAGTTTGCGCCAAAATATCCAGCATTGCATTATTCCCGATAACCTGTTTTATTTAAAAAAAGGCGGTCGTGTTTCCGCAATGTCCGCGGCGGTGGGCACGGTGCTGAATATCAAGCCTATGCTCTCGTTTGATAAGGACGGCAAGCTTGCCGTACTTGAAAAATGCAAGGGTATGAAAAAAGCGTTCGCGCGGGTGATAGAACACATGAAACTTGCGCCTGTTTGCTCTAATCGTCCGCACGTAGTCGTCGTGCACACGGATAACGAAAAAGGCGCGAATGCGTTGGCGGATTTGATCAAAGCACAAACGGGTGTGAACCCGAAAATTACCATTATGGGGCCCGTGATCGGCTCGCACGTTGGACCAAGCTCCGTGTCCTGTGCGTGGCTGTCCGAAACAACGCGGGAGCAACTGCACTCGGCGTTATAAGCTATAAACAACCGAATACGAATGTGACGGCACGTTTGAAAAAACGTTTAATAGGGAAGAGAGATAAAGCTCCGCTGCCCCCGCAACCGTAAGAACGCTGGGCGGTATTCACTGTGAAAATGGGAAGGATATCGCTAAAATACGGCGTTGTAAGTCGGGAGACCTGCCTCGCATTTTAGACGACGGATTTTTTGAGGGGATGCAAAAAGGACGAAACACCGCCCAAGCTGGGCGGGTTTTTCCGTATGTTTTTCCGAATGCGAATCCGCTTTCGGAATTTTTATTGTAGGAGGCGTTTTATGAAACGCATTATCGTAACTTTTTTCACTTTTGTCCTTTTTTTGTTTTCGGCTACGGCTTGTAAAAGCCCCGTAACCACCGACGGCGAGTTCGTTGTGATTACTGTGGAAAAAGCGGAAGAAAACACCACGCTTTTGGACTATATGAACGCGTTGCAGGAAAAGGACGAGCTTTCGTTTGCAATCGAACACGGAATGGTCACAAGCATTGGCGACAAAGCAAATACGACGAATTGTTATTGGATGCTCTACACGTCGGATGAAGAAAATTCCAATTCCGCTTGGGGCACGGTCGAGTACCAAGAAACGACGTATAACAGCGCAAGTGTGGGCGTGGAAGAGCTTATCGTCAAAGAGGGTGAAACGTACGTTTGGGTATATACTACCTTTTAAAAATAAGAGAGCAGGTATGCAATGAAAGAAGAAAAAGAAAAAATTACGGCGCAAAAAAACCACGCGCACCCCGCCAAGGAGTGCGCGTATATCGCCGTGTTCGTCGCGCTCGTCATTTCCGCACAGCTTGCGTTTTCCGCTCTGCCCGGCGTGGAAATCGTTACGGTGCTTTTTATCGCTTATGCGTATGCGTTCGGGTGGAAACGGGGTATGTTTTCAGCGACGGTATTCACGCTTCTTCGGCAAATGGTGTTCGGGTTTTTTCCGAGTGTGCTTATTTTGTATCTTGTCTATTATAACTTGCTCGCGTTGGTTTTTGGCTGGCTTGGCAAAAAATATAAAAAGCCCACGCAAAAAACGTGGGTTGTGCTTATAGTCGCGTGTGTTTGCACGGCGGGGGTTACTTTGCTGGATTGTATCATTTCGTCGCTTTTTTACGGCTTTACCGTTTCGGCGACGAAAGCGTATTTACTGGCTTCGCTCCCCGTTTGCGGTATACAAACGATATGCACGGGGGTTACGGTGGGCGTGTTGTTTATTCCGCTTACCAACACGTTTTTACGCATCGTGAAGATGTGAAAAATCGTCCGTATCCGACATCATAAAGCTTGTTTCGTATACGCGGATATTGCAACCGTAGTATTTAAAGGGCGTTCCGCCCGTAACGTTTTCAATGACACCGTCTATGCATACGCCCTTGCCGAGCGTTTTGACAAGTTTTTTGGAAAAGGAATGATCGAGATATCCCAAAACGCGATTGAGCTCCACGTTGTAGACGAACATATTAAAAGGATAACGCGGTTGCGGTACGTGCACGAGCTGTAACCTGTCCCCCGCAGCGCATTGCGCGATTGCGCCTTGGCGATCGCAAGTCCTCACACCGTGGATTTTGCAATAGATGGGGAAATTCAAACCGTAGATATATTTGCGGTATGCCCGAACGCAGTTTTTAAATTTTGTTTTTATCTTTTTACATATCAGCATATGTACAGTATAACATATATTTTCACGATTGTAAACGGGAATGAACTTAAAAGTGAAAAATTACGATAAAAATAAGAAAGAAAATTGCGGATATTATTTTTCAAAGGCTTGCTTTTTTTGCGTGAATTTGTTACAATAAAAGAAAAAGCAAAGGAGATATTTGACTATGAACTATCAACAAGCAAAAACGCTTTTAGAAAACAAAGGACAAACGCAACTTTTGGCGCATTACGACGAGCTGGACGAAGCAGGCAAAGCCAAGCTTTTGACGGCAATCGAAAATATAAACTGGGACTTTGAAGACGCGCTTGCAAACCCCGTCGATATGAGCGGTAAGGGCAGAGATATTCACCCGATTGCAGGGCTTCGCCGTAAAGATATTGAAAAAAGAGAAAAAGAATTTGAAGCAATCGGCGTAGAAGCGATTACGGCTGGCAAGGTTGCCGCAGTGCTTTTGGCTGGCGGTATGGGTACGCGTCTTGGCGTGGACGGGCCTAAGGGCGCATACGATATCGGTGTTACCAAGCCCTTATACATATTTGAACAACAAATGAAAAATTTGGCGCAGGTGAATGCAAAGTGCGGTGTGAGAGTGCCTTTGTATATCATGACGAGCGATAAAAATCACGACCAAACGACGAGCTTTTGGAAAGAACACGGCTATTTTGGCTATCCCGAAACGGAAGTGAAATTCTTTAAGCAAGATATGGCGCCCGCGGTGGATTTCAACGGCAAAATTTTCTTGGAAACGAAAGATACCCCCGCACTTTCGCCTAACGGTAACGGCGGTTGGTTTAGCTCGTTAAAGCGCGCAGGCTACGTGGACGAACTTAAAGCGCGCGGTGTGGAATGGTTGAATATCTACGCGGTGGATAACGTGTTGCAACGTATTGCCGACCCCGTGTTCGTCGGTGCGACGATTGATAGCGGTGTAAATTGCGGTGCAAAGGTTATTTGCAAAACCAACCCCTATGAAAAGGTAGGCGTTTTGTGTATGGACGGCGACAAGCCCGACATTATCGAATACTATGAACTTACCGAAGAAATGGCAAACCAAAAGGACGAAAACGGCGATTTGGCGTATTTGTACGGCGCGATTATGAACTACCTGTTCCGTTTGTCGCAATTGGAAGAAATCGTGAATAATAAAATCCCCGTGCATATCGTGGAGAAAAAGATCGAATGTCTTTGCGAAGACGGCGTAACGAGAAAACCCGAAAAAGAAAACGGCAAAAAATTTGAAACGCTTGCGGTGGATCTTATCAAACCTATGAAGAGCGTATTGCCTTTTGAAGTAGTGAGAGAAAAAGAATTCGCGCCCATTAAAAATAAAACGGGTGTAGATAGCGTGGAAAGCGCAAGAGAGCTTTTAAAACTGAACGGAGTGGAACTGTAATGGCAACGGAGCTGGAAGGCAACGTAAAATTGCAAAGATTTATAGAGCTTCTTGCAAAGCTCAACCACGAATGTGTAGACGTGCTGAAAACGGGTAACGCGAAAGTGCTTTTCGATATGAACGAAACGGTAGAAGAAATGCACGCAATCCAAAGCGTAGGCACGGAAGACGCATACACCGCAATAGAAGAGGATATGCAAATCATCTATCAAAACTTCAACGCAGCGGTAGCGATGATAAAGAGCAACGAAAAGGTGTTTGCCGACAAAGCAACGAGCGAAGCGGTGAAAAAATTCGTAAAAAACATCTTTGATGCGAACGTCCGCATCGTCTACGCCTACGGCTTGGCATAAAAACAAAAACGCTTGGGAAAAACCCAAGCGTTTTTCATATATAAGGGTTAAGGGGCATTGCTCCTTACGAGGTTTTAAGGGCGAGTAGCCCTTAACGGGTGTGGGCAGAGCCCACGAATAAGCCCCAAAATAAGCAAGCGAAGCTTGCGCTCCACCGCACAGCGGTCATTCGCCCACAGGCGAATTATTTGACGTTAAAAATATCGTCATAAGAAGCTTTTAAAATTTGTTTTAATAAAATAATCTCATCGGGATATAAGTGCCGTTGTCCAACTTCGATTTTGGCGACGGCACTTCTTGTTATATCGCAACCGCCAAGTTGTAACTTTGTGGCAACGTAATCCTGTGTAAACCCTGCTTTTTCCCGTAGCATACGGATATTATACCCGATTTTCTGTTCAATTTCAAAGTTCATAACATTCTCTCTTTTTGCGCTTATTTGGGTGCAAACACTTGACAATATTATATCCTTTGGTTAAAATGATAATGCACCTATATAAGTGCAAAATAGTATGTTTAATAATTTTAAAAAATTTTTTTCTTAAAAAAAGGAATTTGGAAATTTTTGTCGAAATAATATTATAAAGCGTATGTTTAAGCGCGCCCAATAACAAAAATTTTAATAGGAGAAAAAATGAGTTATAAGTTGTGTGAGAAGTGCGAGGTGAATTTTATTAATGAATACGGAGAGCGTTTATGTGAAAAATGCAAAAGGGAAGAAGCGATTGCTGAAAAATATGAATATAATGCGTTTGCAAAAAACAGCGATATTACTGTACATTCAACAATGAAAAATGGGAAAATATGCATTTCAACTCGAAAAGATATTCAAAAGGCTGTCAAATTTAATAATTTAAGACCAACCAAAAAGAAAAAGAAACAATTTGTTCCCTATAATAATATTGCTCACCCGTTTCAAGGTGGTGGTTGTTCAGGTAAATAACAAGGAGAAGTTTATGGATAAAATACAAGAATTTATTTTAAATATAAAAAGTAGTTATAAGGAAACAAAACTTTTTTCAATTCAAAATCCAACAAGTTTGGCTGGTTCTATTCGAGCCACCTTGGAAACAGCAGTTAAATTGTTTTGGTTGAAAAATTAGATAAAGAGCCTGTTTGGATTGTTAACGATAAGGCAGGGTTTAATTTACACGAAGCGATCAAAGATAAAAGATTTTCTTCTTGTTTTAATGATTTTTTGATTTCAGATATGCATGAAATACGCAAAATTTGTAATAGTATTTTGCACGATAGTGCGGAATTAACGATGGGAACAGCAACGGAAATTTCCGTGCGACTTGAAAAATGTATTCAAGCAATTGAAACGGAGCTTGAATTAACGATCATTTCATCGAAAGACAAAACAGATAAAGTATTTGAGCAAGTTGACACGCCAAGTATAAACAGTAATGAGATTATCAACACCCATAAAAATGACAGTATCAATCAAACGACTAAAAATCAAGAAACGATAAAGGAAGAAATTGTTTATGCACGAACGAATGCTGAATTTTTGAATAAACGATTTGGCACAAACTATAAGCAGTGGATGAAATCGGGTTGGAAGTATGACACTAACACAATTGTTTGGATGGTCTATCTCGACGATATTGTGCGTTGTGGTTGGAAAAATACCATAGTCGATAAAAATACAGTGAGAGAAGATTTTGTTGGAACAGAACAAGATAGATTGCCAGAACACGATGGTATAAGCGAGCCGTATAGAATTATCGTTAAAAAAGGGAACGGCATTTTTCAAATATTAGGGTTGTATGTGTATGATAAAGAAAACAGTATCAATGCTTATAAACATATATGGAAGAAAACTTCAATCTATCTTCCCGAAGCTTTTTCCAAAAAAAATCAACAAGGGGTGAAAAATATGAAAACTTTTACAAACGTAAAACTTAACAATCCATTAGAGAGAGATATGAATAAAGGCTACGGTGGAAGAGCACAAGCAATTTATGACGAAGCTTGTAAAGTTTTTGGCTGGGATAGTTCAAAACGATATTTGTTTGGATTGCAACAAATTTTATACGCGAAAGAAGCGACGCCAGAAAATTATAGCCCTTGGTTTTTAACGCACAATAACTTTACACAAACAATGAATGGGACTTGGTATAATGTCATAAAATCCGACGGAACGATTGAAGAACTGTGGCGTAAGCCTATACTTGCAAACGACATTAGTGTCTATGAAGATTATACTACCCGCGTTACTTTTGCAAAAACAAAAGAAAATGGTTACGTTTTTGTTGGATTACATAAAGCGGAAGGAATACCGCAGGAAAGAGTAGTGAAAACGCCTATCATCGTCGGTGGAAAGGTATTTAAAAAGGCAGGCGATATCGTTTGGGTAAAAACGTATAAATTGGTGTCGGATACGTATCCAATTTCAGCGAAAACGGAAACGGGAGAAGACAGCGTGCCACCGACAAAAAATAAATATGGCGCATTAGGTGATTTTAGTAAAAATTAAATTTGCAGATACTCTCTAAGACTACTTAAAGTCCCCTTGTTGTTAGGAATAAACATCAAGGGGATTTAAAAAATTAAAAAATATTTTCAATGCTAAACGTGTAGGAATGGGGAATGTTTTCGCACATACCCAAAACTACGTCGATTTTTGGCAGGGCGGATTTGAAATCGTGCACGTAGATATACCCGACCGCTTCGTAAAGCTGATAATCCACTTCCTGAATAGCGGTGTGCGGT
>JAZOPU010000142.1:0-1163 GCA_045655705.1 Candidatus Scatosoma sp. | reverse complement strand
GACGGCGATGACGAGTTCGTAGACGGATCGGATACAGAAGAGATCGGCACGTTTCTCAATACCCGCCTACAAAACGCAACGGGCGCAGTGAGTATCACGATTGACGGCGACAATACACTTGCAATGGCGGAAATCGGTGATACGCTTTTGGGAACGGACACGGTAGACAGTATCACGATTATCGGAAACGACGGCGCAACGATCCGTGCAACGGGCGAAGGCGCAGGCAAGATCCAAGCGAACGGGAACGGTACGCTTACGATCAAGAACGTAACGATTATTGACGAAACCCCGCACACCGGGAATACCTACCACGATTATTTGAATTTTGGCGGAAACGTCGTTTTTGAAAATTGTACGTTTAGAAATTCGATATATTTAAAAACGGAAAACGCGTCATTAAAAAATTGCGTATTAACTTCGGCATACTCAAAGTACTATTCCGTTTGGTGTTCAAATGGCAACGTGCGATTTGATACTTGCTTGTTTATGGGCTATCGAGCGTTAAAAATCCACGAGTTTGAAAATGACGACGTTTTAAAAGTCGAAGTGGACGGTTGCACGTTCAATAACATTTCCGAAAAGCCCGGTGTGGTGATCGGTAGCTTCCACGTCAACCCCCAAAGCACAACGGTAAGCGTGAAGAACAGCATTTTTTTAAGCAATCACGCGTGGGATAACGTGGGCTGTATCGAAGGCGTGCACGGTTTTTACGAAAGCGATAATCCCACGAGCGAGTTTGTATTCATTACCGAAAACAACACGGTAAACTACACGGCAAACGTTTACAATATCTATTACAGGGTGCTTTTAAACGGGGAAGAAGTGGACGTATCGCCTGAAATGTGGCAGGAAAACGGAAGATATCCAACGAGCTATACAAGCGGTACGGTTGCGCTCACGGTGGACGATTTGACGTCGCGCATATCTTTGGAAGACGGCGACAGGGCGTTCCTTGGCTGGTACTTGGACAAAGAGTGTGAGCAAAAATTTGAAGGAACGCTGGAAGAAACGCAAACGGGCGATATCGTGTTATACGGTTGGTATTTCCCCGTCGAAGAAAACGAGCTTCCGCCTGCGTGGCTGGACGACGATAACTGGACGAAAAATTATTAAAAAAGGAGTGAATAAAAATGAAACACAACACAAAAAGAGCAGTAGCA
>JAZOPU010000141.1:0-11555 GCA_045655705.1 Candidatus Scatosoma sp. | reverse complement strand
TAGCCCGTTGCGTTTGCGGTTGCGTCCCACGTGGCATTGCCGAGAACGTCTACGGTGAAGGTATTCCCTTCCGCTGATGCCAGCTTTGCCGTCGGTTTTGTCATAGAAACTACGCCGACTGCGCCGACCGTGGCAAGTAGAGCACACGCCACGCCAAGCGCTGTTTTCTTGACTTTTCTTGTCATACAAAATCCTCCTAAATGATTTTTTGTTTTTATTTTTCTATTGCTTTCACAATATGAAGCCGTTAATAAATACCCATTTCGCCAAACAGTTCCGCTGTCGTTTGTTTCCAACCCATACCGAAACTGTCAATCTTCAATCCGACGAGTTTATCGTAGAATCCGCGCATAAACGCTTGTTTATCCGCTTCCGTTGTCGTGAACAACGCGTCGTAGTTGAAATATTTCATAAAGTCAACCATAACCTGCGCGTTCGTGAGATTGAACAAATACTGGTCTTTCATTGCTTGCGACGTGGTATCATCAGACAAAATCGCTTGTGTTGCCATATCCATATAACGATAGTTTTGACGAATATAATCTACGTTGAGCGTGGAAGTAGACGTTTGCCAAGCGCGGTTATAAATACCTGCTTTTAAGTTTCCGCCTTCCCTTGCCACCGTTTCAAAATAAGTGTTGTTAAACGCAACGAATTCGTCCATTATCTCGCCTGCCGCGCCAAAGAAATAGTGATTAAATTCGCTAATAAGCGCATTTACGTCGTAATTGATATGCCAATACATTTTGCTGAAAATATACGTTTGCAAGCGCGTTTCGTATTGCTGCGTACTCGCACCGCACGTAATGCCGTTTACGCCGATTCCCTTAAACCATTCGAGATTGGGTTTAATCGTATTAAAATTGGGATACCAAGCCAAATTATGCGTGTAATTCGTGGTATAATCGAATATCATAAAGTTTTTCGTGATAGAAGCCCAACCGTTTGCGTTGATTGCAAAATCGGAATTATTCACCGTGTCGTTAAGCGGATAATTATAATAGTTATGATAAGGACACATCATCAAATACACGTTATCTCTCGGCGTTGCCAAACCCACGCTCGGCGCGTCCATTTTGGGTGCGTCGAACGTGTACATATACACGTAGGTTACGTATTTGAGTTCTCTATCTATCCCTTCGCTTTCTAACCACTTATCCAGTTCTTCGGCAACGAGATTACAAAACGCCACTTGGTGCGCGCCGAATCCGCCGATTAAGTCGCGTTGGCGTTTGCAGTCATCGCAAAGACACATATTTCTATTGTCGTTTTGACCAAGACCTACGTACAGCGCGTCTTTTTGCTCGGTTATAATATTTTTCAAGCTTGCGATCGCCGCTTTGACGAGCGTGCCGTCTTCATCCGATAATTTCCCGTCGTCTGTCATACCGTTAGAAAGACACCATTGCGGATAGGGATCACCTTCGCCCGAACTATCTCTCGGCTCGGCATACCAATCGGTGTGCAACGTACATTCGCTCGGATTTTCGCAAACAGCGTGATTGGCGTTCGTTTTTCCGTATACGTTATAATCAAGAATTTCATTAAATGCGTGTACCCCGTTCGTCCAGTCGTCTTCATGTCCGCCGCCGAACTTCGCACTCGCCGCGCCTTTGGCATTACCGTTGGAAACAAGGCGCATTCTTGCCCCGCCTTCCAAGTCGAGTTTTACGTCTTGGACAAATCGGCTTCGCATTGCAAAGTCGGGAATTTCCGTTACATCCGATTTATACAGCGTGATTTCCGTTTTTTCAGGCACGTATTCAAAATCTACCGTAAACCATTTCGTGCCTACGAATTTTTCCAAGAAATCGTACACACCATACAGAGTGCCGCGATCTCTTTCGCCCTTTATCAGCACTGTTTTATTATCCGTTTTCATTTTGAAACCGTCTACGTTAAGATTAGTTGCGTCTAAACTCGAAGCAAGCGTGGTCTTACCGATACAGATAAGCTCTTGCCCAAGCGATACACCGCTGTTATCGCGCACGATAGGAATGGTTACGCCTGTGGACTGCTTGACGTATTTTTGCATTTCTTCCGCTGCGTACTGCTCACATTCGCTGGCTTTTTCGGGAATAACAAGTTTGTACTTCGTCGTTCCGTTTTCCACGAGTTTGGATATTTCCGTATTGAAATCCACGCCTGTATACATATCGTAGTAGCCTGTTTCTTCCGTCGGGTTTTCTTCGGGTTTATCCTTACAGCCCGCAAACGTTGCCAAGCCTATACCAAAAGCAAGACTAACGGGTAATAAGCGTTTAAAAAATTTGTTTACTTTTTTCATTCCGTTAGCCCTCCACTTTGATATTCCACGATTTAAACGTGGTGTTATATTCGTCCGAAACGGTTATGCTCAAACGATAGCTTCCGCTCTGTTTCAATTCGACGCTATCCCCTGACGACAGTTTTTGCATCGTCAAGTCAGGACAGATCAAGTATATCGTCAGCGTATGCTTTTCCGCCACACCCGTAACGTTAAACTGCGGAACGGTCAAGCTTTCGCCTTTTTTATACGTTTGCGCAAATTCTCCCGCAATGCTGATTTCGGGCAATTCTTCTTTAAACACGCGTGCAGTATAATTGAATTTATACGTCGTGGAACGGAAAGGTACGCTGTATTGAATTTGATACGTGCCGTATTCATCTGCCGTAAATACGTAATCGTTATACGCGTTTACGTTATTGAGTACCTTTTTACCCGACGGCGCGGTTACCGTTAATTTTGCCGTCGTTAAGCCCGACAGCGCCGTTCTTGCTTCGATCGCATATAAGTTTACTTCGTCGCCGTATAACCACGTATTATCACGGAACGTTTTCTCCGAAACGATTGTCGGGATCGTTTTATCATCGAAAGGCATAAGCGTTTCGCCGTTAAAGCTGGACAACATACCAAACGCGCCCATTTCCGAAATGCGCATATGCGTTTCGCCCGTTACGCCTTGCAAACGGAAACTTACGTTCACGCGCTTGCTCGGGAAACCGTTGAATACGTTGCCGTTTGTGTCCGTTTTTACCGTTTTACTCGTCGAGAAATCAAACGTTTTATTCGTTACGTTATAAAGTATCTCAAAGCCTTGATAACTGCCCGAAGCATTCAAACGGATATTTTCCCCTTCGCCATTCACTTGTCCAAAATAGCCTTCTTTTGTTTTCGTGATACGCACGAATACCTGTATTTCGGGATATAAATAATCTTCATAATACACGTCTACGTATGCAAAATTTGCTTTATTTTCTTCAAAATAAAAGGTAATCGGCAGTTTCGTCGCGGTACTCACGATTAAGGGATTGATATAATCCACCGTTGCGTTCGCCGAAGTTTTCAAAACCACACCGTTTAACGTATCTTCCTTTGCTACCGTACCCGCGGACGCATAGAAACGGTCGCTTAAATAATTCGCTTCGATCACTGTCATCGTTGCCGTGTGGATTGTTTGCGTGCCTACTTTATATTCGACTGCCACGCTTTCGCCGTGGTTCTTCTCCACCTTAATTTCTCGAAGCGTTGTATCCAAGCTTTCGCCGTCTACAAGCAGTTGCCAAGGCGTTTGATAATCGGTTGCCGTGGGCGATTTGCTATAATTGATCGCGCGCATATCGGGCAATACGATCGTTCTGCCTTTCACGATATATTTCGGCACTACGCCTTTAACTTCCGTGATCGTTTCGTCGCTTGCGATTACTTGATAGGTTTCTTCGTGTTCGTAGCGTTCGCCAAAATAGTCCACGTACGAGCCTTTGATTTTAATCTCGCCCGCCGAACTTAAAAAGACTTTTTCGCCCGCTTTATCCAAATACTCTTTTCCGTTATAGGAAATACTTTCTTCGCATTTCGTTAAATAGGAAAGTCCGCTCTTAATCAGTTTGGGAACGGTGAAATACGTACCCACCTTAAAGCTTTCGGGAACGGTTACGTCGTATAAAACCTCCTTTTCGCCAAGCGTGTCTTTCACATCGAAGAAACGGTAATATTGCGCCGTATTGCCTTGCGAATCAGCAATTTTATAAGTTACTCTATACGTACCCGCTTTTTCAGGCATAAAGCCGCCTTTTCCGTTAAACGATACGGGTGTATATTTGAGCTTAGGAAGTACTTCATATTCTAAAGCCACGACTTCATACGAAGGCGACGCAAGTTTGCCTTCCATCGTATCCACGCTGTAATCTACCTTGGGGAACGGATAATATCTATCCACTTCGCCCGTCGGCAATTTACCGTTTTCTTCCACCGCAAACAATGTGCCAGGCGCTTTTTCACTCGTCGTTTCCCCGTACATTTTTTCGCCTGCAATTTCTTGTACGATACAGCCCGTTTGTGAGCCTCTACCCGTCATTTCTACTTGCAAGTAGACTTCGCCTGTCGTAAAACCTTCCCATTCGTTGCCGTAGCCCACGTGCAAAGGATCGTCTAAATCCAAAATCTCCATTTGTGTGTCAGGCTTTGCTACTTTACCACCCGTCAAGAAGAATTTTCTTTGTTCGTAATCAAGCTGTGTGCGCAACCATTTCACGTTTCCAAAATACGGCTCCACCAAACAGAATTTTTCCACGTTGAAATGTACGCCGCCTGCAGCAAGACCGTAAATCGTATTTTCGTAAAACCCGCTTTGCCCTACGGGCTTTTTCGCTTTGGCAAGCGTTTTGTATAAAATTTTCGCATACGTATGCGGATCTTTTTGCACTTCCCACGTAAGCTCATAGCTGACTGTATTCGTTTCATCATAAACGTCGATAAACTTTACGAGCATCTTGGAAAGCGTGGAATACCCATCCGTGCCAAGCGGTAAGATATTGACCATATTATCCGTTGCATCTACGGTATTGAGATCGACGATATTTGCAAAACGGAATATCGACGATGCTCCGCCTGTTACACGCACGCCCGTGCCGTCCACGGCGTAGTCGGGACTTTGCACTTCCGCTTTGATTTCGGTTACGCCAGCAACGTTCAAAAAGTAATCGGCGTGAGTATCGGAACTTCCCACAACGTTCACGTAATAGGTACGCGCCACGTTCAATCCTTCGATTTGTGCCGTATAATCAATTTTATACTTTCCGCATTGCGTAAGCTTTGCCGATGAGTCCGTTAAGGGCACGTTTTCGCCAAGTGGTGAAGTTATCTGCACCGTCGGCTCTGTTTTTTTCGTGCCGTACACACAATCCGCTTTCACGGAAAGAGTGTCGTTGATCATATATTTTGACTTAAAAACGATATCGATATACGGCTGATCCCCAACGGTGAAACGGATATTTTTCATAACCGTCTTTTGCTTATCCGCGTCTTTCGTATAATAAATCAAATTATACGTGCCTTTTTCTTCAAACGTGTAGGTTACTTGCTCCGTTTCAGGCGTGAGCAAAGCATAGACCTTATAATCTTTTTGCAAAACTGCATATAAAGCTTCCGTTTGAACGTTGTTGATAGCAATCGTTTCCCCTACGCCGTAGGTGTTGAAATATTCGGGCGTGATCGTAAGCGACAACGCTTCCACGTTCTCCACCGTATAGACAAATTCGGTGGGGTTTTGCGATTGTTCTTTTGCACACGCCGACACACCGCCAAACAGGCACACGCCACACAGCATTCCGACGGCTACTTGTGCAATTTTTTTACTTTTTTTCGTCATTTTTTACTCCTAATCAGCCTTTTAATCCACCGACAGTCAATCTTGACGTGATCAGCTTTTGCGAAGATGCCCACAAAATGGAAGTCGGGATTGCCACAAGCACAAAACCTGCCAACGTTTCAGGCACGGAATAACCGTACGTCGTAGCCATCAGCTGGAAGAAATAAATACCGTATGCAAGGTTCGGATAACTGGGCAAATACGTTACGCAAAGCATATAGTTATTCCAATTTCCGATAAAACCAAGCAAGAAAACCGAAGCCACGAGCGGAAATACCATTGGATAATAAATTTTGAACATAATGGTAAAATGACCTGCACCGTCCATCATTGCAGCTTCCTTATAATCATTGGGCAGTGCGCGGAATGCACCGCAAAACATAATCAAATGCATACCGCTTCCATAATGCCCCATTAAAAGAAACGGCACTAAATTATTATAGGTATTCAACGCTCTATGTAACTGTAACGAAGAAGGCAAAGAGCCTATTGTCGGGAAAACAAGCAAGAATAAATTGACCGCATAAATTGCCTTACTCAAACGCCATTGCCCGTATTTCCCCGTTGCATATCCAAGCAACGAGCTTGACAGCGTTTGCATAAATGTAAGCACGAGCGCGATGATAAGGCTATAAAAGGACATATTGAAAATATTATAGGTTACCTTGCCCCGCGCAGGAGAATTTATTGTGATATTCAACGCTTTAAACGCAAACTTATAGTTAGAAAAGTCAAACAGCTTTTTGGGAAAAGAGAACGGGTTTAACATATAGCTATAGTTGGTGTTAAAGGATTGTGTCAATACCCAAATGAAAGGTATGAGCAACAAGACGCAATGCAATATAACGAGCGCGCCTACCACGCACAATACGGCGATATCCACTTTTCCTCTTTTAATTTTATTGTTATGCATATCTTCGCCTCCCTTAATCCGTCATTGGATCTAACTTGTCAAACAGTTTTCTGACAAGCATCGTAAGCGGGAACCACAAAAGCGTGGATAATAATCCGATCGTCGCGACTTCCGGATAAGCGCTTTGTCCTTTCTTCATGGTCGATTGGAAGATTAGATATCCCCAACGATAGGTCTCTCTCGGTGCGTTATACGCCCAGAACAAATACAACGGTCCTTGTTCCGTCAACACGCCCGCAAAGTTGGTTACCTGAAACGTTGCAATCGTCGGCATGATCATAGGAATTGTGATAAAAATCATTTCTTGCAAATACGTGATACCGTCGAGTTGCGCGCTTTCCACGATCTCGTCGTTTATCCCGTTCATTGCGTTACCGTAATAGATGACCGCACCCGCAAATCCACTCCATATTCCATAGTAAATGGTAGTGAAAAACGTCCAATCGGGATCGCTCATAAGCAAGGGAAAGTTTTCAAAACCAAATCCTTTCATCAGCGGCGGCAAAGCATACATAAAGCGTTTGAACATCAACCCCGTCAACATTCCCGATAAAATGTTCGGAAGCATAACGATAAAACGGAAAGCTTTCGTGCCGAACGCTTTCTTGTATACGTAAAACGCCATAAACAAGCCTACGGGGAAGGTCAGCCATCCCACCGCATAAGTGATAAACGAGCCTTTCAACGCATTCCAATAATCGTTTCCCGACTGGGTAAAAGTAAGAAATACGTTTTTGTAATTTTCAAACCCTACCCACGTAACAGCGCCCGTTTTTTTGTCGATATTTTGAAAGGTCAAAAGTACCGTGTTCACGTTCATTGCCACGTAGAAAATAACAAAATTTACGATTTGATAAACGACAATACAGAGCAAAAAAGCAAACTCTTTCGCTTTCGCTTTCTTTTTGTCATTATCAAAAAACGTCGTTAGTTTTTTAACATTCATCAATCTGTCGCTCCTACCCAATTCGAAGACGTGTACGTTTCGTTAAGCACGCCGTTTTTATATGCTTCCAAAGTTGCACCGTTTCTCAATGCTTCCCAATGAGATCCGCGGGTTACGTTATTTACCTTAATCGTACCCCAACGCTCAGGCACGTTATTTAAGTCAACGCCTTTTTCAAACCAATAGGCATCTACCACTACCGTGCTCGGATCGGAATACACATCAAAACAGTTTCTTGCAAAGGGAGAAAGCGTTGCAAGCTCTTCGTCTGTCATCGTATATTTGAACGGCGCAATACAGCCCGTCGATTTCGTATAGTTCTTACAGTTCCAATCCCCAGCATAAGCCTTAAAGAAATCAAGCACGCCTTGTTTTTTCACAGGATCATCCTGCTTTACCGCAAACGAAGACGCCGACGCACCGCCTTCGAAATAATGCTTGCCGTTGCTTGCTTCCACTTGCCCTTCAAACGCAGGCATAGGCATTAAACGGAAATCCCTTTTACCGTATGCATAATCAGGTCCGTTCACCCCCGCGTCGTCCGCAAACGCACGCTTGGCTTCATTTTCCCACCAACAGCCGTCGCAAAGCATTGCTATCGGTTTTTCCGTCGCGTGACTGATAATGAAGGTGGATTGCGCGTCTGTGTGCGTTAAACCTTGTAAATCATTATACATATATAAAGGATTCATGTATATATCCATAAGATATTCAACGGCTTTCCAACGTCCCTCTTGCAGGTTGTTTGCATACACTTTCCAACCTTCCGAAGCCGTAACCGACGTAGATGTACCCGTAGACGGTGAAACGTACGTACCGTTATACGTTGCGCCTACTTTATAATTTTCCACCCCTTCATATTGCGCCCATATTGCCTCCAAAGACCTGTCGAGTTGACCAAAACCAACCGTATCGGCATAGATAAACGGCGTTGCCGTGGCGCTAATATCCGCAACCAACGATTTAAATTCAGTATACGTTACGGGCAAGCCGTCGTCATACGTACCTTCCACGCCGTCCGCACCTTTGGTCAGTCCGTTTGCCGTCGTGTTATCTTCTTTGAGCCAACCCATCGTTTCAAACAAGTCGTGATCGTATACCACGCTGTTTAAGTTGTATTGATTTGGCATTACATAAATACCGTTTTCGTCGCTTAAATACGTCGCATAATTTTCATATCCGATCGTTTTGTCTTTGATTTTCAAACTCTCGCCTTCGGGCGTATATTCATAAACTTCCGTTAAATCTTCCAAATGACCGCCAACGATAAGAGATTCGATATCCGCAGGCATTGTGAAATAGATATCCGCTTCCACTACGCCACCAAGAATCTTACCCGCTATTTCGTCCGATGCTGCTTTGTTATCAGGGTTACGCGTATACCAGTACGTTTCTTGCGAGTCGTTTAAACGGGTAATCAAATTATCCATCCATTCCGCACCGTAACCGCCGACGTACATAGAAATTTTGATTTGCGTTCTTCCTTCGGGTACGGGATCAGGTTCAACCGTTACGCAAGCAGCCATAGGCGCAACCGTAGCGAGCGCTAATACGAGTGCTAATGCTTTTTTACTTTTTTTCATCATTTTTTTATCTCCTTTGATTTTTTTCTTATAAGTTTTTTTCTTTGACTTCTTATCAACCAAACAAGGGGCAAGCCCTTTATTTTCAGTTTTTCCAATAATAATCGAGTGCTTCCTTGTTATGTTCATAGATTTCATCGAACACTTCGGAAATCTCTTCATACGATACGCCACCACACTGGGGATCGTCCGCGATAATTGCTTTCATAAGATTTATATCTTTCGTTTTCAACGCCTTGATAAACGCTTCGTGATGATATACGTGCTTTAAGATGAGCGCATCTACTTCCACAGGCAACGCCGTAGTTTCCATCGGTTCTACACTGTTTTTAGAGAACATTGCGTTGGTTTCCACCACCGCGCCCAAAGGATAGCCTTTGATTTGCCCTTTATTAGGCAAATTGACATTCGTAACCAAATCTCCCAACCCCAAAATCGCTTTCATTTGGCGAACGCCTTCTTCGTGGCTGGGCGTCATCGGGAAAACTTCTTCACCGTTGACGATACGCTTTGCCGTGGCGTTCTTTTTCTTTTGTTCTTCAATTCGCCAATCCACACTCGTGAGCGAGAAACGCTTTCTCTCAACCACTTCGGGGCTACTTAAATACCACTTATTATTCAAAAACTCCGCCAAATGTCTATCGCCCGCCGCAGGCAATACGCCGTAGCGTTTATACAGCTCGAATTTAATGACGTTTCCGCAATACCCAGGTCCCATAGGATACGCTGAATCTTCGTCTTGGAAAAATCCTTTTTCGCCGTATTCCTTTGCAATTTTCTCAAAAATCGGAAACAAATCTTCGCCGTTATACGTAGCTTTCGTGATCCACGTAAAGTGGTTGATACCCGAAACGTCCGTTTTGATTTCCTGGCGTTTGGGAACGGGATTTCCCGTAATTTTCGAATACATTTCTGCAAGCATCATTTGCGTACCGAATACTTCGTGACAACAGCCAAACAGTTTAATTTCAGGGAAATATTCATATAACACGCGCGTGCAAAGCGTCATAGGGTTGGTATAGTTGATAACCCAAGCCTGCGGACAATGCTTCTTAATCGCTTCCGCAAAGCCGATATAAATAGGCGCGGTACGCATTGCGCGCATATATCCGCCGATACCCGCAGTATCGCCTACCGATTGATAAATCCCGAGCTTCTCGGGCTTATGTACTTCCGCGTGCATTTCCCTAAACGTTTGCGGTAAAATGGACAAAATAACGAAATCTGCACCCGTCAACACTTCTTCAAGTGTTGACGCTACTTCGTATTTCCATTTGGATTTTGCTTCCTGTTTTTGGGAAATCATATTGCCGATTATAGCGTTATCCTGCGCTGCGGCTTTATCGATATCATAAAGTGCGACCGTACCGCAAAGTGCTTCTTCAAACGCCAAATCCTTCATAAGTGTTCTCGCCCAAACGCGCGAGCCACCGCCTACGTAGGCAATCTTAATATCCCTGACCTTTCCTTGTTCCTGTACCATTAAAAGCTCCTTCTATGTGTATATTTGGGCAATACACCCCTATTCTTACCCTACAATTATATAACAGGAAATAGTACTTTTCAATATAAATTCCTACACAAAATAAAAATTCATTATAAAATCGTGCTTATTTTTAATCGTTTCACCCCCCCTGTGCGAGCTTTAAATTATATTTTTTCTATTTTACAACACAAAAATATATTTTTCAATACAAATACTTGCATTTTTTTTGGTAATATTATAAAATAGTGTTAAATAAATCCAAGCAGAGGTTTCTATGGATATTAAATTCGACGCAATTGAAGGTGGTTTCCTTGGACATTATCGGGATTCGCAAAATAATACGCAACCTGCCTATTTGCATTATCACGACGTATACGAATTGTACTATTTTTTAAACGGGGAAAGAAATTATCTAACGCACAGTAAAATTTATCCGCTGGAAGCGGACTGCATTACTTTAACGCGTCCCTACGTCGTACACGGCACGAACGGAAAAAAGTATGAACGACTTTTAATCTTCTTTTCCGAAGATTTTTTGACTACCTATTTTCAGCCACCGCTAATTGATATTTTCCACGAAGTATTTTCCGTAGACGCAATCCCCGCGCAGGTCGTAAGAAAAAATCCTCGCATTAAGGAATTGTTTTTTCAAATCGCCAAATATTCCGAGCTCCACGATTTCAAAATGGCTGCGTTGCATTTAGGTATTTTGTTGTTACTTCTTTATAATTCCGTAAAGCAAGCCCCCACGGAAACGAATACGTCCACTTTGCCCACCAAAATGCAAGAAATTCTTGCATATATTTCCAATAACCTAACGACCGTGAAAACGCTTGAGCAAGTAGCGGAACATTTTTTCGTATCTAAGTCTTATTTGTTCCATCAATTCAAAAACACCACAGGTTTTACCTTCGTGGAGTTTTTAACAAAAATCAAAATATCGCGTGCATTGCACCTACTTAAACACACAAACGACAGCGTAGCGCAAATCAGCGAA
>JAZOPU010000140.1:0-1002 GCA_045655705.1 Candidatus Scatosoma sp. | reverse complement strand
GCAAGGCGGTTGCTGAAAAAGCAACCGCCTTGTTTTTTTGTAATTTTCAAAAAAAATTCTTTGAAATCCTTGCAAGCAATAGGGAAAATGTGCTATAATAATATAAATATTATTTTCACGTTGCTTATGGAGAAATTTATGAGAGTGTTTCAAAAAGTATTGACCACCATATTCGCGCTTTGCATAGGTTTTTGCGCTTTGGCGGGGTGTAAGGAAGAACCTGCTCCTGCGCCTGCCCCTAAACCTACGACCGCCGATTTTACCGTTACGGTAAAAGCCGACGAAGATAGGGGGGATTCCATGAAAGATATCGCCTTTGTCATGTATGCGGAAGCGACGGATGAAAAGGTTGCGGAGCTCAAAACGGACGAAAACGGCAAGGCGACGGTAAATTTGGCGTTTGGGGCGTATTATTTACAAATGGACAGTGAAACGATTCCCGCCGATTATCATACTACCTATGAAGAATGGGACGTAACCGTAGAAGAAGACGGCGCGAACGCATTAGAAATAGCTCTTTCTTATTTTGTTATTGCGCAACCCGACGGTACGGCGGAAAATCCCTATCCCTTTATTGATGCGGAGAATGAAACGGGTGTGGTCACGCTTACGCTTCCTGCAAACGCCACCGTATATTACAACATTCGTTATGATGCAAATACGAAGATTGTGATTGAAAGCGATTGCGTTTCAGTAGTATATCAAAACAAAACGTATACAGCGAATAGTCAAACGGTGGAGTTTGCGTTAAACGACTTTGAAGGTGCGGACGAAATCCAAGACGGCGCGCGTATATTTTATAAGATTGCCGTAACCAACGTCACGAATCAAGACTTGCAAGTAAGCGCACGTTTGCAATCGGAAAGCAATGAATAAAAAACCAACGAGAAAAACAGAAAAAGCGGTGGAGTTTACCGCCGTATATAAGGTCAATTACAGTGATACGTTGCTTGCGTTTTTGCTTCGCAAAAGTAACACATCGAGAAACAACGTAAAATCGTT
>JAZOPU010000139.1:0-1901 GCA_045655705.1 Candidatus Scatosoma sp. | reverse complement strand
GCAATGAACGTTTTGAATATGGCAACGTCGTATAACAGCGCCAGCAATCCCGACGGTTATACAAACTTTCGTTTAAAAGTTTGCGGATATACCGAGGGTAAGTACGATAAACTGTTTTATAAATTCCGTGTAATGGGCTTGCAAGACGTCTTGGCGAACGCGGTAGATTTTCAAACGAAAAGCGGACAACGCCGTTATGACGTCGCAAGTATTCAACTTCGCGCAAAAGGCAGTACGAGTGCTACGGATTATGGTATTGCTAAAACTTTTTTATTCAGTGGTTTTTCCAAAGGATTAGGCGTAGGCGCGGAAAACGAAAGCACCCTTGTTTGCAAGGATTCCCAAATGGACGTGCTTTCGCTCGAAGTAAAGCATACGACGTATCGCCCCGAAGGCACGAACGGAAACAGCGATTACACGAAAGACAGTTTACATAGCGTTTGGTTTTCCGTGCCGAATGAAATGATAGATAAATACGGTGAAATGTCCGCTATCCGTGCGACGTGGCGCGAAGCCGTATTAAAACCCGCTTTGGTAACAGGGTATTTAGAAGCGTTTAACGCGATAAAGCCCTATTTAGGGAAGTATGAAGAAGACGGACACATTGACGATTTGGGATATTTCAGTTTGGGGGCGCATGATACATTTGAGTCGTCTACGTCGATTATCGATGCCGTAAATATTTACGGGGAATTGTTTTTCAATGCCCCAGACCAGTTTTATATTGACGGTTGGGCATTTACTTATGATTTGTGCTCTATTTGGCACGAGAAAGTATCTTCGTATATTAACCCCCTATATCTTATGTTTTATTCGGGCGAAGAAGAGAATAGCGCGGACAATTATTACGTAGATAGTGAAACGATTAAAAACGCTATGGTTAATGCCAATTTTGGCGGTGTTAGCGTAAACGGAAAATACAGTAGTAATATATTTTCTTCGGTTGCGGACGATTTCACGGTTGCGGATATAACAAGCGAAGAAACACGTCAACTATTTTCACAAACGAAAATCGAGCAAGGCTTTTTTGAAAAGCTTTTTGGGAAAACACCTGAATATAAATCGCAAGGCTTGGAAGACAAGGATATTTATGCCATTCATAAGGTTGTTGAAAGCGATTTAACAGGTAGCCAAGTCGATATTTCAAATAAGCTCTTTATCAATACTCACGATTATGATTTGCTTTTAAGCGATTATAACACTGCAAAAAATAATAATGAAACGGTTTATTTATTCCGTTTTGCTACAAGTGAATATTTCGCGCAAGAAGCTACGATTTTTCAAAAAACGGATAAGGGTGTATGGTCTAACGACGAATATTACTGGAAAGAACTTGGTACAAACGCTTATTATTTTACAGAAAAAGTATTTTTGGACTTTGAAATTATTCACGTGGAATTTACAAAAGACGAAGTAAAAACTATCATTCCCGTTGTCATGTCGCCGATTGATATTATCCCGTCAAGTGAACCGCCCGTTGAAACTAATCCTGACGAAAAAGACAAGGATTGGTGGGAAGATTTATTCCCCGATTGGGACGAGCTTGTAGGAAAATTTCAAAAAATACTACTTTGGACAGGCATTATAATCGGTGCAATCGTGTTGCTTTTGATTATATCCAAAATACGGGATAGACATATGCGAACACAAACTTATAAAAACACGAAACCACGACGGCGAAAATAGGAGAAAATAAATGTCAAATGAAAGAAGAAAAAGAATTAAAGCGAATGATCGCGCGGTATTTTAATACCCGCACAGACAAAATTGAGATAACGAAAACGGAAACGGATAGCAAAAACGGGCGTATAACGCACGTAAAATTTAAAGGCTATCCCTACCGTATCGACGATAATAACGGCTATATTTCCGCCGTGTATAGAGTGATTTAAAAGGATAAA
>JAZOPU010000138.1:0-29387 GCA_045655705.1 Candidatus Scatosoma sp. | reverse complement strand
TGGCTGAGCAGGCGGCAAAAGCCGAAGCGGAAAGAAAAGCAGCGGAAGAGGTTGCAAGTAAGCAGGCGGAAGAAGTAGAAGAAGCTCCGAAAAAGACGACGGCGAAAAAGGAAGAAAAAGCGGAAGAAACGCCTATCGTAGAAGAACCCGCGCCCGTTGAAGAAGAAAAAGTCGTTCCTGCGGAAAAGCCCGCACAAAAAACGTTCGTGCCCAAAGCACCGAGCGAACCTCGCGCACCGAGATATTTCAGAAACGGACAGGAACAAGGTGTCTACGTTGCCAAACCCGGCACGGAAATTACGGGCACAACCTATCGCCCCCGTACCCAAGGCGAACGTCCGCAACGCCCGCAAGCAAGCGCGCGACCTGCAACCACCGCGCCCCGCACGCCCCGTGTTGGCGCAGGCGTGGCGGTTAGTGCTCCCGTAATGCCTTCGCGCGACGTGAAATCCTTCTCGTCCGCACCCAAGAAAAAGACGTTTGAAAAGACGTATACGGAGAAAAAGACGCTCAATAAACGCGATCTTGCCAAGCAACGCGGTATGACGGTGGAAGACTTCGACGAAGATAAGTCGGGATATAGAAAAGTCCGTTCGCCCAAAAAACAAAAGAAACAGGATATTCCTACCATCAAGATTGAACACGCTGTGGTTACTACGCAAGATATTCCCTTGAAGGTTTTATCGGAAAAGTTGGGTGTATCCGCAGTGGAAATTACCAAACGCCTGTTCAAAGACGGCATTATGAAAGGGATTAACGATTCAATCGACTATGAAAGTGCGGCGCTTATGGCGGCGGATATGGGTATCGACCTTGAATATAAACCTGAAAAGACAGCGGAAGAAGTGCTTATGGCAACGACTGCGCAAGAAGATGCAAGCAAGCTTATCACGCGTGCGCCCGTCGTTACGGTTATGGGACACGTTGACCACGGTAAAACTTCGCTTCTTGATAGTATCCGCGCAACGAGTGTTACGAGCGGTGAAGCGGGCGGTATCACGCAAAGTATCGGTGCGTATACGGTAACGGCGAAAGGCAAACAAATCACCTTTATCGACACCCCCGGGCACGCGGCGTTCACGGCAATGCGTGCGCGTGGTGCACAGGTAACGGATATCGTTATCTTGGTGGTTGCAGCCGACGACGGCATTATGCCCCAAACTGTGGAAGCGATCAACCATGCAAAAGCAGCTTCCGTGCCTATCATTGTGGCAATGAATAAAATGGATAAATACGAGATCAATCCCGACAAGGTAAAACAAGGTCTTGTCGAACACGAGCTCGTGCCCGAAGAATGGGGCGGGGATACGATGATCGTACCCGTTTCCGCAAAGACGGGCATGGGTATCGACGACTTGCTTGATGCGGTCAATCTCGTTGCGGAGATGCAAGAACTCAAAGCCGACCCCGACCGTGCCGCGAAAGGTACGATTATCGAAGCAAAACTTGATAAAGGCAAAGGTCCTGTGGCAAGCATTATCGTGCAAACGGGTACGCTTAAAACAGGGGATAATATCCTTTCAGGTACGACGATGGGTAGAGTGCGTGCTATGTTCGACGATAGGGGTAGACCTGTGAAAACAGCAGGACCGTCTATGGCTGTATCTATCCTTGGCTTGGAAGACGTTCCCAACGCAGGCGATAGCATTATGGCGGTTGACCAAGCGTTGATGAAGCAAGTGCAAGAAGAAAGAAAGAACAAGCAACGCGAGAGTATGATCAAAGAACAAAGCCGCGTTACGCTCGACGACGTGTTTGCACAAGTAGAAGAAGGCAAGATGAAGAACTTGAACTTGATTGTCAAGGGCGACGTGCAGGGTAGCGTGGAAGCGGTGAAACAATCGCTTGAAAAGCTTTCCAACGAGGAAGTGAAAGTGAAAGTTATTCACGCCGCGGCGGGTGCGATCAACGAAGGCGACGTTATGCTCGCCGACAGCGCAAACGCGATTATTATCGGTTTCAACGTCCGTCCTGACACTAAGGCAAAGAAGATTGCGGAAACGAGCAAAGTAGACGTGCGTAGCTATCGCATTATCTACGAGCTTATCGACGATATGGAAGCGGCGCTTAAAGGTATGCTTACGCCCAAGACGAAAGACGTTCTTTCGGGTAAATGTGAAGTGCGTCAAACGTTCAATATCACGGGTGTGGGCACGATCGCTGGTTGCTACGTTACGGAAGGTAAGATTATTCGTGGCGGTAAGCTTCGTATTTACCGCGAAGATATTATGATTTGCGAAGGCGGCGTGAAACAGCTCAAACGCTTCAAGGACGACGTGAAAGAAGTCAACTACGGCTATGAATGCGGTTGTGCGATTGACGGTTTCAATGAAATCCGCGTGGGCGATATTATCGAATGTTACGTGACGGAGGAAATCAAAGCGTAATGAAAGTTTCGAGAACTTCCCGATTAAACGGCGAATACCAAAAGGAGATTAGCGCGATTTTACCGCGCGTAAAGGACAAAAACCCCGATTTTAAAGGGCTTGTGTCCGTTACGGAAACGGACGTCGCGCCAGATCTCAAAACGGCTTACGTATACGTGAGCATCTACGGCGCGACCGAAGAACAAAGCGCGCGCACGTTTGAAATCTTGCAAGAAAACGCGGGTTTTATCCGCCACGAGCTTGCACAGGTTATGCGTATGCGCACCGTTCCCGCTCTTACCTTCCGAATGGATAGAAGTATGAGCTACGGTGCAAAAATGGACGAACTGTTCAAAAAAATACAAATCAAAAACGACGAGGAATAACCAATGGATCACACCTTGCAAGAAATCGCCCAGCGTATGAAACGCGCGAAAAGCGTTGCCGTGCTCACGCATATGCGCCCCGACGGGGACGCGTTTGGGAGCGCACTTTCGCTTGCCTGTGCGCTTGATTATTTGGGGATAGACTGTCAGGTGTGCGTAGAAACGGATATTCCGTCTAACCTTGCTTTTATTGCGGGTATTGACCGCGTACAAAAAGCCCCGACGAAATCGTATGATTTAATGGTAACGGTGGATTGTAGCGACGAGGCTCGGTTGGGTGTTTTGACGGACGAGTTTTTCAGCACGAAACGCAAAAAAATCGACGTTGTCAATATTGATCACCATATCTCCAACACCCGCTACGGAACATATAATTTCGTGCGGGAATGTTCGGCGAATTGTATGAATATGGCACAACTCATCGCATACCTGGGTGCTCCGATTGATAAAAAAACGGCGGAATATTTGCTGATTGGCTTGCTCACCGATTCGGGGAATTTTTCCCACGACGACGTAACGGAAGAAACGCTTTCGCTTGGCGCACAGCTTGTCGAAAAGGGCGCGGATATCCGTTACTATCATTACATGCTTTTCAAACGTCAAACAAAGGCGCGCGCCGCGCTTTTTGCTTTGGTTATGAGCGGAATACGTTATTTTCACGAGGATAAATTTGCGCTTATCACGATCTCGCAAGAGCAAATGAAAAAATGCGGTGCGGATCACGGCATGACGGAAGGGTTTGTTGACTTTCCGCTGAACGTAGACAGTGTGGAAGTGGCGGCTTCGATTATGGAAGTGAAATACCGTCAATATAAAATTTCCTTGCGCTCCAAAGAATACGCGGACGTGAATAAAATTGCAGGCAAGTTCGGCGGTGGCGGACACGTGCGTGCGGCAGGGTGTATGCTCTTTGGCGAGCTTGAAGAAGTCATTGACAAGCTTTCTTATGCGGTTTCGCAATATCTTGAATAAACGCAAAAAGTTCCGAGCTTTTCGGGGCTTTTTTTCTTTATAAAGAAAAAAGTTTACGCGTAAGGTTGCAATTTTTTTTTGGAAAGTGTATAATAGAAACGAATATAAGTTAGCCTGACGGGAGTTGAACCGCCACAAGCCTAAAAAAGTGTCTTTTTTGCTATTTTTGTCGCAACCGTGCTTGAAGTATGTGGATACGTCGGCGCACGGTTGCCCCAAAAAGTATCTAAAAAATACGCTTTTTAGGTGTGTAGCAGTTTTAGAGAACGAAAAAATAGATTAGACAAGGAAATGGAGCGCAATCATACAGGGGTATGATAAGCGAGATTGACGAAGTATGAGCTTTTTTTCGACTCTAAAACCTTGTAGAGTTCAATTCTCGGCAGGCTATGGAGAGATTATGGCGATCAAGACGAAGAAATGGGAAGAATGGCTGTCGATAGACGGAGAAACGGCAAAGACCGTATCTTACGCCGATTATTTTTCGCGGCGTCCGCTTTTTTCGGCGTTGCAAATCAAAAACGCAGGCGAAGAGCTTGTGGAAAGCGTAACGCTCAAACTGACGAACGACAACGGAATGTTGTTGCCGTGCGAAAAAACGCTTGCAGAGCTTCCTTTTGAGAGTGTCGTACAGGTGGAGCTGGGTGAAATATTATCCCCGCACTATTTTTCGTCGATTGAAGAAGTCCGCACGGAACGAATCGTAGCAACCTTGCAAAAGGATAATCAGGTAGTTTTTGAAAAGCAATTCACGGTTACTGCATTGCCCTTTGATTATTGGCAGGGCACGCAAGGGGACGTAGAACGGCTTGCGTCGTTCGTTCGTCCGCGTCTTGCCGATTGCGCCAAGATCGCCACCGAAGCGGAAGAACAATTAAAGAAATGGAACGCTTCCTTTGATATGGGCGGATACACGGGCAACGACAAAAACGCGGTGCGTCGCGTAATTGCCGCGGTGTATGCGTGCGTGCGCCGTTACGCCGTGCAAAAGAAAGTTTCGGATATTTCTATGCCCGTGGAAGCAGGAGCGGGAGTGAAAATACTTTCGGAAAGAAAAGCCAGTCCGTTAGAAATGTCGCTTTTTTGCGCCGCTTGCTTGGAGTATATGGGGCTTCACACCGTGCTCGTTATGGGCGATAAAGAAATCACTTGCGGTGTGTGGTTATACGACGGTTGTTTTTTAGACACCGTTTCCGACGATATTGCAAGATTGCAAGCGTACGTTTCCGATGGGATCAATAACGTAAGCTGTTTCGACGTGCAAGATTTGTTCGGGGATAAAAATTTTGCATACACCACTTCGGAAGTGCACTTTAAGCAAAAGCTTGAAAACGGTTATTTTGATAAAATCGTAGACGTGCGCCGTTGCAGGATTTCCCGCGTATTGCCCCTGCCGCTTCGTGCACGTAGCTTGAAAGGCTATGAAGTATTATCCGAAGAAGCTTCGTCGCCGTTTATTGCACCGAGCGATCTTATTCCCACGCAAAAACTGTCGTTAGATAGCGAAGTAACCAAAGACAAGCAATGGGAAAGACGGCTTTTGGATCTTTCCATGAAAAACACGCTCTTAAACTTTGCGCCCGCAAAAACGGCGGCGCATATCGTATCGGTAGAAGCGGACGCCACACTCGATGCTTTATCCACAGCCTCCGAGCTTACGCTCGTGTCTCTCACGCAAGACTTGATAGAAACGGCAAAGCAAAAATTCGGAACAAGCGGAGAAGTGAAGCCAATGCGCGAGCTTATCGAACTGGAAAACCGTTCGGGATTGCTTCGTACCTATCTCGACGAAAAAACGCTCGAAGAGCGGATTACCCGTCTTATCAAGCGCAATAAAGAAGCGGATGAAGAATCGGGTACGAAAATTTTATATCTCGCCCTTGGCTTTTTAAAATGGTATTCTCGTGAAGACGGGCAGGAACGCTATGCGCCCCTTGTTTTGCAACCTATAACTATCAAAAAAAGTAAAGGCGGAACGGGTTATGCCGTGGCAACGACGGACGAAGATATTTCCGTCAATTCCACGCTTTTGGAATATTTAAAACAGGAATTTAATATCGATATCCGTGGCTTGGACGGTGCGGTGCAGGGCTTGAAGATTTCCGAAATTCTCGCAATGATCCGTATGGAAGTTGTGGGTATGCGCAATTGGGAAGTGTACGACGATTGCTATCTTTCGGCGTTCTCCTTTGCCAGATACCAAATGTGGAACGACCTGCGCCGAAATATAGGCACCTTCTCGCAAAACCCGATTGTAAATGCGTTTTTAGAAAATACGCTCGTGTTTAGCGGTGGGGAAGATACGCTCAAAGAAGACGAGGCGCGCCCCGAAACCACGCTCACACCCTTGCCTGCCGACGCGTCGCAATGGAGCGCGATCGCACAATCGCAAAAGGGTAAGAGTTTCGTTCTGCATGGTCCTCCTGGCACGGGTAAATCGCAAACGATCACGAATATCATTGCTAACGCGTTATACGAAGGTAAACGCGTACTTTTCGTTGCTGAAAAACAAGCGGCGCTCTCGGTTGTAAAAAAGCGTTTGGATAGTTTGGGCTTGGGCGATTTTTGTCTGGAATTACATTCAAATAAAGCAAACAAAGCGGAAGTGTTGCAAAAACTCAACGCTACGCTTGCTTTGGCGGGCGAAGAAGAAAAGGTAAATCTTTCCGAAAAAGCGGGCACGATTTTGCGCTTGCGTGAAGATCTGTATGAACCGCTTGCCGCGCTTCATAAAAAACGCCGTTTGGGCGTGTCGGTATACGAAGCGTTGCTTGCTGTTTTGCGTAATAAAAACGCGCCCGACCTTATGAATATCGAAAGCACGTTCTACGACGGGCTTACCAAAGAAAAAATCGATCACTACGAGCGTATGATGGTGCAGGCGGCGGCAGCGGCAAAGGAATGCGGCGGTGTGTATAATTCTCCGTTTGCCAACGTAAATTTAACGGAATATAGCTTGCCTGTTCGCGATCACTTATATTGCTCGTCGGAGGTTGTGATTGCCGAGATCAAGCATTTGAAAAACTATATCGCGCTGTTTTTAGAGCTTTACCGCCAAAAAATCAGCACGCTCACGCGAAAGAAACTCGACGGGCTTTTCACGATCGCAAAAATGCTTTCCGGCGGTACGCTGAATAAATATTTCAAAGAAAACGAAGAAGAATTTTTCGCTTTTTACAACGCCAACCGTAGGTTAGATAGTTGCCTTGAAAAATACTTTGCAAGTTTTAAAAAGCTCGTGGATATTTCCAAAGAGAAAAAAGAGCTTGGCAAATGGTTGGAAACGGGCGTAAGCGATTACGCGCTGAATAAACCTGTAAAGGCGGTTGTGAAAAAGCTTGTGAAAGCTTCGCTTTCGCAGATGAAAGAATCGGAAGCGGCGGGGCATTTGGAAAATTTACACGCCATATACGAAGCGATGGATTGTATCAAAAGTGCCACCACGCTTTCGCAATATTTCACTTTTGCGTTCGGGCGGGTGGATTATTTCGACGCGCGTAAACATTTCTTGGAAGAGCTTTACCGCTTGCACGATCTTTGCACGTTCGTATTTATGGACTATAATGCGGACAGTTTTAACAGTATGTGTATCCGTGCGGCAAGCGGGTATTCTTTACCCGTGTTGCAAGGTCTTATCAGCTCGCTCGAATCCTTCCGTGTTGCGGAAGAAGGATTTTTAAGCGTAACGGCGGCGGATAAAACGAAAACTCCCGAAGAAGACGTTCTGGAATATTACACGGCAAAAGCAGGAGCACTCATTGAAAATATCGATATGCTTGCGCCTTGGTGTATGTATAAAAAGACGGCGAAAGCACTCGACGAAGCAGGGCTTACGTTCATTACCGACGCGCTCGAAAACGGCGGGGTAACGGGCGAAAATATTATCGATAGCTTTGAAAAGAATATCTATAAAAACTTTTTGCAAACGAATATTCCGCTTGATCCCGTGCTCGCGCGTTTTTCTGCGGCGGTGTCGGAAGAAAAAGCGGAAAGCCTTCGTATGGCAATGGACGATTTTTCAAAGCTTACCAAAACCGCAATCCGTTCCGCGCTTATTCAAAGGCTTCCCACTTCGTCCACTGAAGGCAGTTTGAGTTTGGAAGTGGCGAATTTTGCGCGTCTTTCCAAGGCCAACCTGCGCGGAATGGGGCTTCGGCGTTTGTTTGAAGAAATTCCCGAGCTTATCAAACGGCTCGCACCTTGTATGCTAATGAGCCCGATCACCGTTTCGCAATATTTGCAAGCGGAAAACGACTTGTTTGATCTCGTTATATTCGACGAAGCATCGCAAATCCCGACAGCCGAAGCGATATGCTCGCTTGCCCGCGGCAAAGCAGCGATTATCGTTGGCGATCCCAAACAACTCCCGCCTACGACCTTCTTCCACGTGAACGCCGTAGACGAAGACAACCTTGAAAACGAGGATATGGAAAGCGTATTAGACGACTGTCTTGCCGTCAATATGCCCCAAAGACATTTGACGTGGCATTATAGAAGTAAACACGAAAGCTTGATTGCCTTTTCCAACGCCCATTACTATGAAAATAGACTTTGCACCTTCCCTTCGCCCGACGCACTTGCTTCCAAGGTTCGTTTCGTGCTCGTGGAAGAGGGCACGTACGATCGCGGTTTTACCAAGAAAAACAAGGCGGAAGGCGACGCGCTGGTAGAAGAAGTGTTGCGCCGTTTGAGCGATCCTACGCTAAGCAAATCAAGTATCGGTGTGGTAACGTTTAGCAACGTGCAAAAGGAGTATATCGAAAGAAAACTTTCCGCGGCGATTTTGGAAAGAAAACTCGAACGGGAAGCGTATGAGCGTGAAGAACCTATTTTCGTGAAGAACTTGGAAAACGTGCAAGGCGACGAACGGGACGTGATTCTGTTCTCCATTTGCTACGGACCGGATAAGCTGGGTAGAATATCTCTCAACTTCGGACCGCTCAATCAAGCAGGCGGTTGGCGTAGACTCAACGTTGCGGTGTCGCGCGCAAGAGAAGAAATGGTGGTGTTCTCGTCGATGACGGGCGCTATGATCGATCTTTCCAAAACCAACTCGCGCGGTGTTGCGGGCTTGAAAGCGTTTTTGGATTTCGCGCAAAAGGGCAGGACGAATCTCGCGATTTCGTCGGGGGATATCGTCGTGAAAAAGGCGGGTATCGGTAAATATATTGCTGAAGAACTTGCCTCTTACGGTTATGAATGTCGTTACGACGTGGGTAGTTCGCTTTTTAAAATCGACGTAGCGGTGCTTGATCCCAAAAACCGTCAAAAATTTATCCTTGCGATTATGTGCGACGGGCAAACGCGTTTCTCGGTGAAAGATAGAAACGTGTTGCAAATGCAAACGCTCAAACGCAATAATTGGAACGTAACCAAGCTTTACACGGTCAACTACTACAATAACCCCAAGCGCGAAATCAAGAAGATTAAAGATTTACTCGATAAACTCACAGGCGCGGACAAAAAGGGCGGAGCGGAGCTCAACCGTGGCAAGAAAACGTATAAGGTGGCAACGATAGAAACGCGTTATGAAAACGCCAACTACGTAACCTTGGGCGAGAACGATAAAGAAATTATCGCGCGATTAAAAGCAATCGTAACGGCGGAAGAGCCTATTTCCCACGATTTTCTCGTGCGTAGGTGCTTGTCGGGGCTTGGCATCACCAAATACGGTGCAAAGGTAGAAGCGCGTATGCAAGCGCTGATAGCTCTTTGCGGTTTCAAACAGGAAAAATTACTCGGCTGTGCGTTCTACCGCAAGACGGATAAATGCATAGGCTTTGATAAATACCGCGTGGAAACGGGTGAACCGATTAGAAAGCACGAATACGACTATTCTCCCTATGAGATTTTGGCGATCGTGCGCGGTGCGTTAGAAGATAAAGTGGCACTGTATATGGAAGAAATTTGTTCGATCGTGTGCTCCGTGCTGCGTATTGCAAAACCGACGGATAAATTCACGGCGTATATCAACGATTGCGTGACGCTTGGAGAAGAACGCGGACTGTTCGTGCGTTCCGTTTCCGATCGTATTTCTATGGCGTAAGATGAAAGGTGTTCACGATAAACTCAATACTTTGGCGGCGGAAGCGAAAATTATTAACTTCCGTCCGCTTTTGTTTACGGCGGTGTTTTTTGCGCTGGGTATATTGCTTGCATATTTGTGCGGGTATGCAAACGTGTCCTACTGGTGGTTGTGCTCGATTATACCGCTTTTTGGCATAGGCGCGTTCTTTTTTATCGGCGTGTACCCGCCTCGCAAAATGTTTTGCGCGGTGCTTGCCCTTGCGCTTGCGTTCGCGGTGGGGTTTGGCGCGCTACGCTTGCAACTTCGTGCGTATACAAGCGCAAACGAGTATAAAGGCGAATACCAAGCGGTGGGGCGCGTTGTGGAAACGGTGGAAATGGACGGGGTATTACGGCTGACGTTAGATAGAGTACATATTCAAAGCCAACGAGAGAATGGAAAACTCGTCGTATACCTGCCCGCCTCCTTTTCGGAAATACGCCTTGCCGATAAGGTGCTTGTAAGCGGTCGAATGCGAACGGTGGCAACAGCGCAAAGCGTGTATTATGCAAACGAAAATATCAAGTACGTAATGAACGCCGAGCGTTGTACGGTGTTGGGGCATACTTTCGACGTATTTTTGGCGATTAAAAATCGGTTAAAAACCGTTTTAAACGCAGGAATGGAAGACCAAGCCGCCGCGGTGGCAATGGCGGTAATGGCGGGCGATACTTCGGGTATACAAACGGAAACGCTTGAAAATATGCGCCGTGGCGGTATTGCGCATATCTTTGCCGTTTCGGGCTTACATATCGGTGCGTTGTTTGCTTTTTGCGTATGGCTAACCCAAAAGACGAAGCTCAAAATGAGCGGTGGCTTGGTGCGGTTTTCGTTCGTTGCGATTGTATTACTTTTCTACGGCGGAGTGTGCGGATATTCTTCTTCCGTCGTCCGCGCGATCACGACGTGCCTAACGCTATACGCAACAAAGCTACTTGTGATCGGTTCTGATGCGTTGGAACGCGTGGCAATTTCGGCAATCGTCGTATTGCTTTTTTCGCCCATATCGCTCTTTACCGTAGGATTTCAACTTACCTACACGGCGTGTTTGGGAATATTACTTCTCAATCGCCCGATTTATCAAGCGATTGACGGAACGCTAAAAACACTTTGGCGGTGCATAACGCATTCTCCTAAGCCCGTGAAAAGGGTAGACGGGGAACGCCACCCGCCGACGATTAAGCAGGAAATATACCGAAAATGCTTGCGCTTCTTTGCCGTTACGCTTTCCGCGCAGATTGCCACCGCGCCCATACTTTTGCATGCGTTTGGGTATCTTTCGCTTTGGTCTTTACTTTTGAACTGTTTGTTCGTGCCGCTTGTTTCGGCTACCTTTTCACTGTTATTTTCCCTGTCCGCAATCGCTTGCGTACTACCGCTATTTTGCAGTAAATTTCTATTGTACGTACCGTCCGTTATTTGGTCGCTTACCTTATTCGTGTTTGAGATAGTGGATTTTTCCGCATTTTGCATAGAGAACGTTGTTTTGAGCGTAGGGAGCGTGGGGATGTATTATTTAGGCTTACTCTTTCTCACGGATAAATGGAATATGGGTAAAAAGGAAAAGCTTTTGCTGGTTATCGTGTGCTTTGTCAGTGCGTTTTTTGTACTTTTCCTTGCGAATTAACGGGGAAATCCCTTGTAGAATTCTTGCTTTTTTCGCAAAAAGGTGTTATACTATATGATGAGATAGTTTTTAAGGGGGCGCAGGCTTTTGAAATTCGTCGATTTTAAAAAATTTACTGACGAAAACGGCGCTATGCCCATTTATCTTTTTGAAGGCGAGGAAGGGTATTTCCGCGAACGCGGAGAACAGGCTTTAAAAGAGCGCTTTTTGCAAGAACCCACGCTGGACTACGTTGCTTTTGACGGTGCGAGCTTAAAAGGCGATCGTTTGCAAGCCGTTGTGGACGCGGTAAATTGCTTTCCGTTTGTGAGCCTTCGTCGTGTGGTGCGCGTAACCGAATTTTATCCCACGGAAAAAGAATACGAAACCTATTTAAAACCTCTTTTTGACAATCCGCCCGCCGACGGGCTTTTGATGATTATAAATACGGCGAAACCCAAAACGGGTTGTGCTATTTTGCAAAAAAAGCCCAACGTAACCTTCGTGGATTGCGGAAAATCCGACGAGGAAACGATTAAGAAATGGATATATCTCACTTGCAAACGCGCGGGGGTGTATATCGACGGGGTGACCTCGGGGCTTCTCGCAAACTATTGCAACTTTGATATGTCGCGCGTTTCCAAAGAAACGGAAAAGTTGCTTACGTTTGCCATAGCGCAAAAGCTTGCGAAAATAGACGATAGCTTGGTGCAAGAGTTCGTCTATCCCGATACGGAATACCGCTTTTACGAACTCACGAACGCGATAGCACGCAAAAACTATTCGTTGTTTATGCGGATATTAAACGAATTAATCGTTAAAGGCAACAACGAGATTATGCTTTTGTCATCGCTTTCCGCTTATTTTAAGGGTTTATACGAAACTTCACTTTGCGTTGGGAGTGACGCGCAGGTGGCGGCGAGCTTGGGTGTTAAAGAATTTGTAGCAAAAAAGAACCGCGAGCAAGTGGAAAAGCTTGGAAAAAAGGGCGTGCTTTCATTATATGAAAGCGTATATAATGCAATTAGCGATATTAAATGCGGAAAACAAACGCCACAATCCGCGCTCAAAACAGTAACGGCTCGATTGTTTTTTGAAAAATAATGAAAATTGCCGATAAAAAGCTTTATTTTTCGGCTGGGATTATATATAATATATAAAGAAACAAAAACGGAGGAAACTATGGGAATACGACTGTTGTCGGCAACGGAAAGACTGTGGAAACTCAAAGACGGACTTTTTAGTTTTTTCAATAACTTCACGGTAATATTCGGCGTGGAGATATTTTTGTTTTTCCTTTTGATCTACTACGTTTCCAAGGTACTTCGCGATAACGACGCAACCAAACTAATGCTCTTGTATTGGGGTTTAATTTTGGTGGGTTGTGCACTCAACGTATTTGCGTATACGCTTGTAGATAAACAGTTTTTACTCTTCTACGTAACGTTGCTTTCAGCGTTTATGCTTTTCCTTTTCAACGTAGAAGTGAAAAAGAGCCTTTGGGACGTGCATACGGCAAAAACCAACCCGTCGGAAAAATTATCTTCGGGCAGTATGGAAACGCGTACGCAAGCGGAGACGGAGCATTGTATTGCGAACGTTATCAAGGCACTTCAAAATATGTCTAAAAACAACGTGGGGGCGCTTATCGTGCTTTCCAAGGGCAGTTTGCCCAAGCAGGTTTTGCAAAGCGGGGTAGTTATCGAAGCAGAAATTTCCACGCAAATGATCGAAGGGATTTTCTTCCCCAAAGCGCCTTTGCACGACGGGGCAATGATTATTCACGGTCATAAAATCCAAGCGGCGGGGTGCTTTTTACCGCTTACGCAAAAGACGAGTTATCCCAAAGACTACGGCACGCGCCACCGCGCGGCGATCGGGATTACGGAAGTGGCAAACGTCATTTCGCTCGTGGTTTCGGAAGAAACGGGTATTATTTCTATCGTGAAACAAGGTAACGTAACGCGCTATGCCGACTATGATATGCTGGTGGACGCATTGAAAGATTATTACTGGCAGGAAATGCCGCTTGGGGATAGAAAACGCGGAGGACTGATGAAATGAAACTGAGTGAGTTTTTAAAGAAAGTATTCGTGGAAAAATTTTGGATTAAAGCCGCTTCGCTTGCATTGGCAATAGTCGTAGTCGTGCTTTTGAATATAGGGTAAATGAGAGGAAATACGAGATAGGGCGGTTGCCCTGCAAGGAGTGAGTATGAGTATTAAAGTATGTAAATTTGGCGGTACGTCCATGGCGGACGGAAACGTAATTTTATCGGCGGCGAAGATTGTAAACGCCGATCCTGCCCGTCGCTACGTCGTGGTGTCCGCACCGGGCAAGCGTTTTAGCGGAGATATCAAAGTAACGGATCTTTTATACGCTTGTTCAGAAGCGGCGTCAAGTGGCGATAAAGCCAAGTTCGACGAAACGTTTGGCAAAATCCGTAGCCGTTTTATGCACATTCAAACGGAAGTGGGTAAGGATCTTGGTATCCAAACGGCGCTGGATGAAGTAGAAGAAAAGGTTCTTGCGGGTGCAGGCGCGGACTATTGCGCATCTCGCGGTGAATTTTTCGCGGCAAAAATTATGGCGGCGGTGCTGGGTGTTCCTTTCGTGGATGCAACGGAATTCGTGCGTTTTAAAAAGGACGGCACGCTGGACGAAAAAACGTTTGAAATCGGTAAAGAAGTACTTTCCAAATACGACCGTGCGGTCGTGCCCGGGTTCTACGGCTTGGGCGCGGACGGTAAGGTGAAAACCTTTTCGCGCGGTGGCGGGGATATCTCCGGCTCGATCGTGGCGCGTTCGGTCATGGCGGATTTATATGAAAACTGGACGGACGTAAGCGGTTTCTATGCTTGCGATCCCCGTATCGTCAACTCCCCCAAGCTCATTTCCGAGCTTTCCTATCAAGAACTTCGCGAGCTTTCGTATATGGGTGCAAACGTATTACATAGCGAAGCGATTTTCCCCGTTAGAAGCGCGGGTATTCCCATTCGTATTTGCAATACCTTCCGACCTGAAGATGCAGGTACGTATATCGTGAAAACGTCTACGCGTGATTTCAAAGAAAACGTGATCACGGGTATTGCGGGTAAAAAGGACTTCACCGTTATATCCATTGAAAAATCTATGATGAACGCGGAAATCGGGTTTGTTCGTAAGGTACTCGACGTGATTGGAGAACGCGGTATCTCCTTTGAACATTTGCCCTCTGGTATCGACACAATGTCGCTAGTTATTGATAACGCATATTTAAAAGGCGGTGTGTTAGAAGAAATCGTCGAGGAAATGGAAAAGGCAGTAAAGCCCGATAAAATTTATACGCACAAAGACGTCGCGCTTGTTGCCGCAGTAGGTTATGGTATGGTGCGTAACGTAGGTACTTCCGCTCGTTTGTTTAAAGCGATTGCAGAAGCTGGCATTAACGTGGCTATGATCGACCAAGGTTCGAGCGAGCTCAACATTATCGTCGGCGTGGAAAATAAAGATTGCGATAATTGTATTCGCGCGATTTATAAGGAATTTTTTAATTAAAAGATGGTAATATGAATAATTTTCAGGTAGATTTAAAGAAAGAATATCCCGTCAAAGGCGGAACGCTGGATTGCCTTTTGGCGAGTCGCTCTTTTGGCACGGAAGAAACCGTTTGGGCGCGTCCCGCAGTCGTCGTCGTTCCCGGCGGCGGTTATACACACGTTAGCCCGCGCGAAGGCGAACCGATCGCAATGGAATTTCTTTCCCGCGGTTTTCACGCGTTCGTGTTAAATTATACCGTTGGTGGGGAAGCTGGCGAAAGCTATCCCGAGCAACTTATGCAGCTTGGTGCGGCGGTGGACTACGTTAAAAAACACGCCAAACAGTGGAACGTAAATGAGAAAGAAATTTTCGTTGTTGGGTTCTCCGCAGGCGGACATTTGACGGCAAATCTTGCCGTAGAATACGCTACCGTTTCTAAAAAGATGGGCATGGAAATTGACTGTAAACCCACGGCGATAGGGCTTGGCTATCCCGTTATATCCAAGAAAAACGGACATCAAGGCTCGTTTAATAATCTTTTATATAATTATTCCGAAGAAGCACAAGAAGAGCTTTTAAAAACGCTTAATCTCAACGAAGCGGTAACGCCTGACACCCCGCCTACGTTTATTTGGACGATGGCGTTAGATCCCACTGTGCCTTCGGACAACTCCTTGCGTTTTGCACAAGCGCTTTATAATAACGGCGTATTATACGAGTTGCACGTATATCCCTACGGCGGACACGGTGCTTCCACCTTAAAAGCGGAGATCAACGGCGGCGAAGTACCCCCGCATTATCGTCGCGTTGCTCGTTGGTTGGACGATTGCGCTGAATTTTTCCGTTTATTTACGGAAGAAAAATTTTAATTTCTATGTAATTTAAAAAAATATTATCGTTTATTATATTGAATTATGAATGTATAAGCGGTATAATAGTAACAAAGAAAATAAGGAGAAAAAACTATGGATAGATGTATACCCGTAGTGGTGATCAAAGAAATGTCCGAAACGGATAAAATTTTGACGGCACTCAAAAACAACGGCATTATGTGCGCGGAAATCACGTTTAGAACGGCGTGCGCAGCGGAAGCGATCGCATACGCGGTGGAGAAATATCCCGATATGAATATCGGTGCAGGCACGGTTATCAATAACGAACAATGCGAAGCGGCGCTCAAAGCAGGTGCGAAATTTATCGTATCCCCCGGACTTTCGGTAGCAGTTGCGAAAACCTGTAAGCTTCGCGGTGTACCGTATTACCCTGGTTGCGTAACGCCCACGGAAATTATGGCGGCGCTTGATCTTGGGATTAATATCGTGAAATTCTTCCCTGCAAACGTATACGGCGGGCTTAAAGCCATGAAAGCACTCGCAGCACCTTTCCCTCAAATCAAATTCATTCCCACGGGCGGGGTGGATAGAAATAATATCGACGAGTTCTTGGCTTGGGAGAAGATCTACGCAGTCGGCGGTTCGTTCTTTGTGAAAGAATCTTTGGATAAAATGGAGGCATAAACATATGAAAAAAGTAGTAACTTTCGGTGAATTGATGTTAAGACTTGCACCCGAGAACTATCTTCGTTTCGTGCAAAGCGATAAATACGAAGCAACGTTCGGCGGTGCGGAAGCAAACGTATCGGTATCTTTGGCAAACTACGGTTTGGACGCGGCGTTCGTAACCAAACTTCCCACGCACGAGATCGGACAAGCAGCGGTAAATTCCTTGCGTAAATACGGCGTAGACACGAGCAAAATCGTTCGCGGGGGCGAGAGAGTAGGTATTTACTATTGCGAAAAAGGCGCAAGCCAAAGACCGAGCAAAGTCATTTACGATAGAGCGTATAGCGCGATTGCTATGGCAAAGAAAGAAGACTTTGATTGGGATAAGATTTTCGACGGTGTGGAATGGTTCCACTTCACGGGTATCACGCCCGCTCTTTCCGACGAAGTTGCGGAAATTTGTGTGGAAGCTTGTAAGAAAGCCAAGGAAAAAAATATCACCATTTCTTGTGACTTGAACTTCCGTAAAAAGCTTTGGAGCAAAGAAAAAGCGGGACAAGTGATGGCGAAGCTTTGCGAATATATCGATTATTGTATCGCAAACGAAGAAGACGCGAAAGACGTGTTCGGTATCGAAGCGGACAACACGGATATTTACGGCGGTAAATTGGATAGAGAAGGCTATATCTCCGTTGCGAAAAAGCTCACCGACCGTTTCAATTTCAAAGGCGTTGCAATTACGCTTAGAGAAAGCAAGAGCGCCAACGACAACGACTGGTCGGGTATGCTCTACACGGACGGCAAAGCGTATTTCTCCAAGAAATATTCCATGCATATCGTAGACAGAGTAGGCGGTGGCGATAGCTTTGGCGGTGGTCTTATCTATTCGCTCGTTACTGGCAAAGACGCGCAAAGCGCAATCGAATACGCCGTTGCGGCAAGTTGCTTGAAGCACACGATTGAAGGGGATTATAACCTTGTATCCGTTGCGGAAGTTATGAACCTTGCAGGCGGTGACGCAAGCGGTCGCGTGCAAAGATAATAAAAACGCATAAAAGAAACGCACCCGAAAGGGTGCGTTTTCGTATACGGTTTTGGTTATTTAGAAAAGTTTGCCGACGACAATTCATAGATAATCGTTCCAAGATTATACGCAATCGGGGTTTCCAAACGTAAAATCATGTTGCGATAGGTGTTGGATTTGGAATCGTCCGTTTGCGCAACCCACGCCGTTTGTGATTGCCCGGGGTTTTTCTCGTCAAGGGAGAGCGTAACGGGATAGTAATTGATCACGCGCGCTTTCTTTTCTTCTTCGCTATCCTTTTTAAAGGTAAATTCCGTGCCTTCTTCCTTTGCTCCAAAGCTCGCTTTGACCGTTTGTACGGCGTTGGTAAAGGGTGCGTACACGGAGAAAGTGGGTGCGGAATAGGATGCAGGGTTAATACCGCGAATGGCAAGCAAAAGCATTTCGTTATCAAGCGAAGTCAACTTATCGTCAAATTCAAAAGTGGGGGCTTGCGAGGCTTGCGTTTCGCCGTTTACCACCGTGCACGAACCGCCGCTTAAATCACCCGCATAGGTAGTGTCGACCGTGTAGTCGTATTTCACGTAACAATCGCTCAACGTCGTTGCCGTGGCATTGGCGGGCGAATGATTGACAATTTCTTTATGCGAAGCGATCGGGGTAAGAGATTTGTCGTTTTTAAATTCCACCCAGGAGTTTACCGTGTCTTGTAACGTTTCCATCTCTCCGTTTAAGGTGTAGGTAACGTCCATAACCAGATTGCTTTCATAGCGGAACTTGTTTGCGTCCACCGTCTTTAAAACGGTCGTAAGCGTGCCTTTATAATCTACGGTGAAATTTTGCGAAAGTCCGCTGGACGGCTCAAAACGCACGTTGTATACAAGCGTTTCTTCGCCCGCGGTGGTGATATCCGCGTCTTGATACCAATAATAACTAAACGAAACGTGCTTGTCCGTTTTGACGCAAGCCGTAAACGTCGTGGCGCATAACGTAAGCGCAAGGCAGGAAATGAGAGTTTTTCTTTTCATGAATCGCTTTTTCCTTTAAAAAATAGTTTACCGTATTATTATAGCACATAATTTCCGATTTGTAAAAATAAAAAGCGGATTTTTCTTGAAAATGTTGTGAAAAAAAGCTAAATTTTCCGTGAAAGTATGGTATAATAGAAAAAAAGAAAAGGAGATAAAGAGTGGTAACGGCAATCAAGGCGTATACGCTTTCCGAATGTATGGAAACCATGGCGCAATGCGTGGAAGAATGCGAGGCGCGTGGCGGAAAAAATCTCGTGTTTTGCGAAGATAGACTCACGCTCATAGCCGAGCGCGCAATCACTTCCCGTCTTGGCGGGAGCTTTGACACGCGCGTTTGCACCTTTTCCCGTTTTCTAACGTCGAGCGAGCGCACGATCAGTAAGCAAGGTTCGGTAATGGCGGTGGGCGAAGTGATGGCAAAGCTCCAACGCGAAGAAAAACTGCAATGCTTTAAAACCACGGCGGGGATTGGCAATAACGCCAAATGTATCTATGAAACCTTGGCGCAATTTTCCGCGTCCGAGATCACCGCGGAAACGTTGCAAGAAAGCCTTGCTATGCTCCCTGACGACATGTTAAAGAGAAAAATCGCCGACCTTGCGCTCATCTATGAGGGCTATTCCACATTTTTAAACGAACGTAAATTTTTAGACGAAAGCAAATATTTGTCCTTGTTGCCCGAACGTATACGGCAGGATAAAACGCTCAAAGATACCAACGTATTTTTTCTTTGTTTCCAGTCCTTCACGGCGCAAGCCACCAAAACGATTTCAGCGACTATAGAAACGGCGAAAAACGTCGTTGGCATATTCGCGTCGGGGGAAGAAGAAATCTACACCAACCGCGCGTTCAATACGTTTTTGCGTGTTTGCAATCACGAAAAAGTCAAAGTGCTCGAAGCAGGCATACCGCTTGAAAAGCAAGCGGAAACACTTCGGCGTGGGTTGTTTGATCCCGAGCGTATGAAACAGCCACGGGAACAAACGGATAATATTCGGATATTTGAAGCGGAAGACAAAACAGCGGAAGCGGAATTTATCGCCGTGCAAATCAAGAAAGCGATGGCAAACGACGAAGAAATGCGCTATCGCGATTTTGCCGTGCTCGTGCCGGGGATAAGCGCGTATGCGTTGCCGTTAAAGCGCGCGTTCGCGGAGTTTAGAATACCCTATTTCGTAGACGAAAAAAAATCTCTCAAACAACACCCGTTGAGCGAATTTTTGCTTAACTGTTTCCAAGTGGTCAAAGACCGCTATTCGTCTTCTTCCGTGCAATCCCTCGCGCAAAACGTGTTCTTTGGTGAGAGCGACGAATATAGAAATTATTTGTTAAAATTTGCAAACTATCGTGGCGGTGCAAAACGGGAAATCAAAACGGGCGAAGCGGTGGAAACGCTTTTTAATAAGGATGACTTGCTTTCAGGCCGTGAACGGCTTTTGCTTGCAACGAAAAACATAAAATCACGCGCCACAGGCAGGGAATATTGCAATGTAGTGCGAACGATTTTAAATGATTTTAACGTGAAAGAAACATTGGAAGAATTAGAAATCTCCGTTTCCGATCTCGCGCAAAAGGGATATCTTTCACAAATCTACGACGCGCTGGACAAAGTGCTTGCCGAAGCGGAGCTTTTAACGGGCGAAACGGTGCTTGGCGTTGCGGAGTTTTCCGCCGTTTTGCAAGACGGCTTGGACGCGACCGATCTTTCCCTTATTCCCTTGAAAAACGACGCCGTGTTCGTTGGCGACGTTACGGATAGTCGCATTGAAAAAGTGCGCGTACTTTTCGCCGCGGGTATGACGGACGAAGTACCGCGTGCGGCGGGAGATACGGCGATTGTATCCGATAAAGAAATAGAACGTCTTGCAAGCGTGCAAACGTTGTTAGAACCGACGGTAGCGGAAGTAAATTTGCGCGCAAGAGAGAGTGCGTGCTTGAATTTGTGCACGTTTTTAGATACGCTGTATCTTTCGTATGCGCTGGGTGCGGACGGCAACGAACCGACGGTGAGCGAATTATTCCGCTACGTCGACGCGTGTTTTGTAGGCAAGGACGGAAAACCGCTTGTCAGAGAAAAGAAATTGACAAAAGAAGATTTTCCCTATCGTTGCAGTGCGCCCACGTCGGCAATTCGACAACTGCTTTTGGAAAAGACGGAATACGAACGCCGCGGGCAAGATACGCGCCTTGAATATTCGTCTTTATATACCGCGTTAGATAAATTAAGCGTGCGGGAAAAGGACGATTATTTGCAAGAATATACGGGGCAGGTATGCGTTGAACGGGGTGAAGAGCTGTTTTTTAAGAACGGAAAAATCTCTCCAACGGCACTCGAAGGTTATTTTTCCTGTCCGTTCAGGAATTTTGTGGAACGGGGTTTAAAACTCAAAGACCGCGAAGAAACGGCGATTTTGGCTGTGGACTCGGGTAATTTTGTTCACGAGCTTTTGGAACGCACGGCAACGGAATATACGCGCGTACAAACGGAAGAGGAAATGCACGCGCTTGCGTTAACGCTTGGCAAAGAGATATTGCAAAAACCCATATACGCTTCGCAAGCGGATACCATGGCAGGTGAAACGTTCACGCAAAAATTGCTCGAAGAAGGCGCGGAAGTGGCGACGGCGGCATACCGTCAAATCAAAAATTCTGAGTTTGTCGTGGAAGAAACGGAGAAAAGCGTTTCCACGCCGACGTTGCACGGCAAAATCGACCGCGTTGACGGCACGGATAAATACGTGCGCGTGATCGATTATAAAACGGGCACGATCGACGATTCCGCGCTTTCCTATTATACGGGTAGAAAATTACAAATGCAACTGTATATGTCGTCGATCAAAGACGACCGTATTCCCGCGGGTGTGTTCTATTTCCCCGCATCCGTTTCGTATAGCGACGAACAGGACGGAAAATTCCGTATGCGCGGTTTTTTAAACGGCGACGAAGACGCGCTTAAAGCAGGAGATAAAGATATCAGTGCGGAAAAGCAAAGTGAATATTTCCCTGCCGCGTTAGAAAACAAGCGCAGTAAACGGGTAATGGACGAAGCAACGTTCCGTGATTTCCTTGACTATTCTGTGCACGTTTCCCGTCAAGGTACGAAAGAGGTTAAAGAAGGGTATATTGCTCCCTCGCCGTATGGTGGGAGCTGTGAATATTGTAAATACGGCGGTATGTGCGGTTTCAACCGCGATACCTGCCAGCCAAGAAACGAACAGACAATCGACGCACCCGCAATCGCTGAGATTGCAAGAAAAATAAAAGAAGGGGAAACGCAAGTATGAGCGATAGATTTACGAGCGAACAACGCGCCGCAATTGACGCAACGGGTAAAACGATCGTTTCCGCTTCGGCAGGTAGTGGCAAAACGACGGTAATGATCGAAAAGATTATCCGTCTTATCAAAGACGGGTTTTCGGTTAAAGAAATTCTTGCTGTCACGTTCACGAAAAAAGCGGCTTCGCAAATGAAAGAAAAGCTTTCTAAAGCACTTATACAGGCGATCAACGATCCCGCCACGAGCGCAGAGAAAAAAACGGAGCTAAAAAAACAGCTTTCAGAAGTTTCAGGCGCGGATATATCCACCATTCATTCCTTTTGCTCACGGCTTATCCGTTCGCATTTCTTCGTTGCAGGCGTGGATAATACTTTCCGCGTGATCGGTGGCGACGATGCCGAAGGTATGGCAATGAAAAGCGAAGCACTCGACGAAACGTTCGACGAAGCTTATGAAAGCAAAGAAGAAAATTTCTTGCTTTTGCTTTCCGTGTATTGGCGTAAAAAAAGCGACAACGCCTTGCGTAACATCATTCTAAACACCTACGAGCAGTTACGCGACCGCGCCGATTATAAAGAATATCTGCAAAACAGCGGAGTGTTTGACAGTCAAACGTTTGCAAACGTCGTGGCGGATTTGCATGCACTACTCAAAGAAAAATGCTCGTATTATTTACAAATGCTCCAAGCGGAGAAAGAATATTTTGAACAAATTGAGGCCAAGGCGCAAACGGCGTTATCCACCGAGCTTTGCAACTTTTTACAGGCAATATTAAACGCAAACGATTATTTTGACGCGTGCGCTTTGGAAAAACCTAAATTCACGGCAAACCGTGGCAGTCAAAAGGATTCTCTCGAAAAGAAAAAACACGTCGAAAAGCTTTCCGCTCTCAAAAATAAAGTAGTGAAAATTTACGACGACGAGCTTTCCAAAACAGGCACGCGTGAAGAAGAATTGGGGTATTATTTGAAGTCGGGTAAAATTGCTTGGGCGCTCAAAACGTATTTGTTGCTTTTTGATGAAAAATACGCCCAGCGTAAAGCCGAACGGGGCGTTTTAGACTATGCAGATCTTGAACATAAAGCGTTGGAACTACTCTCAATCCCCGAAATTGCCCAAGAAACGCGGGATAAATACCGCTACGTGTTCGTGGACGAATATCAAGACGTCAACCCCGTGCAAGAAGCGATTTTGTCTTTGGTGGCAGGGGATAACGTGTTTTTGGTAGGCGACGTAAAACAGTCTATCTACGGTTTCCGTGGCAGTAAGTCCAAATTCTTCGTGCAAAAGCAGGAAGCGTTTGAAAAGGGCGAAGGGAACAGTTTGGTTATGAAACGCAATTTCCGTAGCAGTGATAAGGTGCTGGACGCGGTGAACAAGCAGTTTTGCTTGGCAATGACCAAAGACACTTGCGAAGTGGACTATGCGAATGGCTCTTATATGGAACGCGGGGGTAGGTATCCGATAGATGAGGGCAAGGTGCGTATTCATATTTTGCCCAAGGAAGAAAAAACTCCGCCCGCGCCCCGTGGAATATATTCGGTGCGAGAGAAAACGGGTGCTACCGCAACGGAAGAAAGTTTGCTTGCGAAAACCATAAGGCAAATTATCCAAAACGAATTGCATACCAAATGGTATGATGCGGATACGGGCGAATATAAACTCGTGGAATATTCGGATATTGCCGTTTTGTCGAGAAAAAAACAGGGGCAAATCGCAAAAACAGTTGCGGCGATCGCCGCCGAAGGTATTCCCGTAACGGCGGCTTCCGCTGTAAATATATGCGACTATGCGGAAGTGAAAACGCTTATCGACGTTTTGTCGCTGATCGATAACGCGGAGCAAGATGTTCCGCTTTGCTCGGCGTTGCTTTCGGCTATGGGTGAACTGACGGCGGACGAGCTTACGAATATACGCTTAGCCTATAAAGAAGAACGCTTTTTTAGAAACGCTTGTAAAAAATACGCCGAAGAACAAACGGATTTGACGGCGCATAAATTGCGTAAATTCTACGACTATTATCAAAAATTACGAATGGAAGCGTGCGTGCTTGACGCGGGGGAATTGCTCACGAAAATTATAGCGGAAACGCGTATGGAAGCAAGACTTTTATCAAGGGATAACTCTATTGCTTGCTTAAAGCGTATGCACCGCTTCGTGGAAGAAACGGCGGCGGTGGAGCACGGCGGTGTGCACGCATTTTTGCAGTATTTGCGCGATGTTAATTATAAGATTGAATATAGTGAAAGCGGGGGCGAAAATTCCGTGCGCGTATTGACGATGCATTCATCAAAGGGCTTAGAATATCCCGTTGTCATTTTAGACAATCTCAACGCTCCGTTCCGCGGTGTGATCGCAGAAGACGTGTACGTAGAAGAAAAATATTCTCTTGCCCCTCGTGCCTACGACGAACAAACTATGACGCGCCACGACACGCTTTTGCGCCGTTTGCACGAGCGTAAGGAATTGGCAAGCTCGGTTGCCGACGAACTCAATTTATACTACGTTGCGCTCACGCGCGCAAAATATGCCTTGCACGCGGTTTTTGAAGAAGTTTCGCCCTTCCCCGACGTGCGCTACGCCCGTTCGTTTGCCGATTTCACCGATTTTAGCGTGTGGCAGGAATACTTGCAAGAAGACGCGCTTTTCGACGTGGAGAAACAACCGCGCACGGCGCTTGTGTTCCGTCCCGACGAAACACTTGCATCGTCGATCACGAAAGCGTTTTTATGGAAATATAAATATGCAGGGGGCGAAAACTTGCCCGTCAAAAGCTCCGCAACACGGCTTATGGACGGTCAAGCCGTAGAAAATACAGGCATAACGCAAGAAGCGGAAGTGCCAAGCGGTATTTTTGACGAAACGGACGATTTAGATATGCGCACTTCTCGCGAAGCGGGCGTTGCCTATCACGCGTTTTTAGAACACTTTGATTTTGCCCGTTTATATGAAAACGGTGCACCCATACCCCGTTTGAAACTCAAAGATTTGATCAAACAAAACTTGGAAAACTTAACGCAAGAAACGGTTGCGTTTTTGTCCGAAGATAAGCTTTTAGAAATATTGTCAAACCCTGTGTTTTACCGCTTGCAAGGGAAAACAGTGTATAAAGAAAGGCTGTTTATGGTGGCTTTACCCGTAGGGGAAACGTTTGATAAAAGCGAGGGGAAAGATGAAAATATTATCTTTCAAGGCGCGATCGACTTGATGGCGGTAGGGCAGGACGAAGTGCAAATTATCGATTATAAATATTCTAAAAAGACGGCTGAACAGCTTAAAACGCACTACGCGCCACAGTTAGAGCTTTACCGCTTGGCGACGGCAAAAATTTTGCGAATACCAAAAGATAACGTGCGTTGCTATATCGTCAATATCTACCGTGGGGTTGAAGTGGATATGAATTAAATCGACAAAAATATATAAATACCGCGTAAAACACAAAAAAACGAGCGACTTTTTTGGAAATACTTACTCCAAAAAGGGGGCTCGTTTTTATGTACTTTTGGTGGAGTGAAATTTTTAACACCGTGTTTTGTCAAAGTTATGCAACGCTGATTGTCTTTTGCACGGCGTGTGCACTGCTAATAATTTCCGCGTTGATAGGATATAAAGTGAAGAGCACGGGCGTGTATAGCGCGTTCGTTTTGCTTGTATACGGCGGGGCGTGTATAGCAGTACTCACGCAAACGCTCACTGGCAAAAGCGCCTTATATTTGACGGCGGGGTTTACCGTTGTAAGCGGGGCGTTGTATCTTACGCTTTGGTTGATTTTAACGATCAAAGAACGCATAACGCGCCGTAGAGCACAGCGTAAAGAGATAGAAAGAAAACTCAAATTCACCTTGCCCGAGCGGGAGAATTCGTTTGTGCAGGCAAGATTGAACACCGCACTTCACCCTGACGCAGAAAAATTGCAAGAACAAGAAAGCCAAGCATTGCCTCTTTCCCACGCTTGGGATTTGCTTACGAAGTTGCGGGAAAAACAGCTTACGACAGCCGATCGATTGGCGAGCGCGGAACTTGCCGCGTTGTTGTCTTTATATAAAGAAAAAGAAACGTGGACGAATAGGGAGAGCCAAGCCGTCAACGACGCCCTTGCGGGGGTGTTGAAGCTGTCGGCGAAGTATTCGGCGTAACGAATGGAGAGAGCGAAAGCGTAAGCTTGATAAGCGCACGCTTTTCAATAGCCCGTCGTAAAACGGACTTGGTTACAAGAGAAGAATTTTCCGAAAACAAGGAAGTATGTATGCGTTGACCGAGCGGATAGACAGGGGATTTGCGCAAAATCACCGCGTCGCAAACACCGTTTACGCAAGCAAAAGAAAAATGCAAATTTTCGGTTGTAAGCAGTTTAGTTGCAGATTCGTTTTCAAATTCAACGTCTTGTAAAGCGCCAAGATATGCGCCTTCTGCCGAATACACGGGGCGAGATGGGAAGAGCTTGAATACGTTTTTCGGGATTGCAGGGCGTACGCGTGAAAGGGTTAAGCCGTGAATACCGATAGAGCGCAAAGCGGAAAAAGGCAATGCAAAGTCGGGGCGCGTAGCACGTTCGTGGGCGCATAAGAGATACTTGATTGAATAGTTCTTTTTAGACACGGCAACGCCAACACAAACTCCGCGACATTCGCCGTCTAAATATAATAATTTGTTGCAAAAGGCAGAAAGAAACATAATAACCTCCGATAACGAGTATAAAGGAGATAGGAATAGGGAAAAATAAGAGCTTAAACGGATTTTTGGGGATTTTTGAAAAAAGTTTTTTAAAGGGATATAAAATCGCTTGCCAAAAGAGGAAAAGTTTGATAAAATAACGCAAGAAAATAAAAATATTGGGGATTCGCCAAGCGGTAAGGCAACGGACTCTGACTCCGTCATTCGGGTGTTCGAATCACTTATCCCCAGCCAAAACGGGTGTTTTTTGACGAAAAAACGTTGAAAACGCCCGTTTTTCATTTTCCAAAAACCATAAAAAAGCGTCTATTTTCGTGTTTTGGGGGGCGAAGTGGGGGGTGCGTTATTCTAAAACGTAGGAAAATAAAGACATTTCCGCGATTTGGTGTTCTTCGTTCTGCTCTAAATGCGTGTAAACGTTCGACGTGATCGAGCTGTCGGGCGCGTGTCCCGCCCAAAGCGATACGATCTCGCGTTTAATCCCACATTCTTGCGCCCGTGTAATGAACGTGTGCCGTAGATTGTGGCAGTGGTGCGACGGCAAAAATTCCTTGATATGCTTTGTGAGCATTCCCGCCGATATTGCTTTGATCGTGGCAAGGTCTATTTTTTCAAGCAACGGTTTAAGCATAGGACAAATCGGCATTCGCCTACGTTTGGGTTTTGCCCCGCGTCGTTGCTTGCCTGTGATCACGGAAATCCAACCGTCGTCGGATATTTCCGCGCTGGCAAGCTCGCTGCGCCGTAGCCCTGTGTAAAGCATAAACACGTAAGCTTGTGCGTATTCGTTTGGTTTTTCGGCGAATGCGTCAAGTAAAATCTTTTCTTCCGAGCGCGTGAGCGATTGCCCGTGTTCTTCTTCGTATCGAGCAACGACAACGCGCTTCATCGGCGAGCGTGGTATAATTCCGTCGTCTACTGCGTAATCGAGAACGGCAGATAATAACTGTGCTATTTTTTGCGCCGTCCTGTTTCTCCCGTCGGAGCAAAAACCGTTGATAAACGCTTGAAGTTCGAATTGCGTTAAGCTTTCAATCGTCCGTTTCTCAAAAGCGGGCTTTATGTACGCGCCAATCAACTGTAAATACATTTTGTAAGTGTTTGCTTTTATAAACGGCTTTTTCACCGTTTCCAGCCATTGATACACGTAATCAACTAAAAGCTTTTGTTTGGGGCTTGCAACGATATCGATCTTGGTGTTTTTGAGTTTCTCAATAAACCGTTCTTTGGCAACGTCGAGATATTTACCGTATGCACAAATACGGTGTCCGTTTATTTGCATACGTATCTCATACGATCCTTTGTGAAATCGCACGCGTGCAGTTTGTTTGTTTATTCTGAATATTTTTCTAAATTGTTTGGGCATTTGTAAAATCTCCTTTTCAGTAAATTTGACAAAAGCCTGCTGTTCTACTTCTTCACCCGACGTCCCCGCGTCGGGCGTTTCTTTTTCCGTTTCACAGGAAACAAATTGTAAACGTTGTCGAATATCAACGACATTATATTGCCGACAAGCATTTGCGTAGCCGTAGAGCTCCAAGCAAAGCAAGTTGAGCCTGTGAACGAGCCGAGAAGCTCGTCGCCATTCTTCCGCTGATGGCGTGCGCGTGTAGCCTTCACCGTCAAAGGCGATAAAGCAAGTTTGCAAATCAGAGATCATCTCGCGGATCTGCGTGTACTGTTCTAATTCGAATTTATCCATAAATCCGTTCTCCTTTGTGAAAATTTATGGATAATTTTACCACAAAATCGAACGGAAAGGAAAAATTCTTCGGAAGCCGAAAATTTTAGATGAAAATTTACGGCTTAATTGATGATCCAAAAGTGTCCGCAATTTTTACAAATTGCATTCACTTGTACCCTTAATTCGCGCAAATATATCGCAACACGGCAAAAGCCAAGAGCGACAACAAGGAAAATCATTGTATTGATTACATCTTCACTTTTATCGTCGCTGGTTGTATGGATTGGTGGTGTACTGCCCACAGTTATATCTTCTACCGCCTCGTACTCTTGCGTCGCCGTAACGTAGGCTGAATTAGATTCTGCTGTATCAATATTCCAATTCCACAAATCCAATAAGTTTGAAAAAAAGGTTATCGCCAAGGAAACAGCGAGCAATACTTCAAGAAGACGAAGCCAGATGCTTTTCTTTGCCTCGGAAACAAGAGAAAGTTCACGGCTACCGCAACGTGGACAGGTGATCGGTTGATACGGGAAAGATTGTTCTTGATTTTGTTCTTCCATTTCAAATTGTCTCCTTTGTTGTTTTCTTTTTTGATACCGTATAGCCAAGGTGCATACCTTTAAGCTCTGCAAAAATGCTTTCCTGCATATACGCTGGAAGCTCGGCATACATTGTCAGCCATTCGGTTGCGTTCATTGGAGAGTTTCGGCGTAAAATATCGATAAGCTTTTGCTCTTCTGCAGTAAGTGTGTTAATACCTTCGGTCGTTTTGTATACGGTTACTTGTCCAAAATCATCAGAGAAGCCGATTAAGAAGTCAATACTACATTCAAAAATCCCTGATAGTTTTTTTAGCGTTTCTAAATTGGGCTCAAGCTCTCCACGTTCATATTTACCGATTGCAGTTTGGTTTAATCCTACCATTTGTGCGAGTTTTGTTTGAGTTAAATTTTCTAAAAGTCTCAATTCACGTATTCGATTCATAATTCACCTCCAACATTTTAGCCCATTTTAGAATTTTTTTGCAAAAAATGCTTGACAAAGCCCAAAAGTGGCGTTATAATAATTAAAAGCCTAAAACGGGCTACAAGTCAAGCAAAATGAAAAATCGTTTGAAATTGCCCGCATTCCGTGGGCGTAGGAGTGAATTATGGGTTTTATCGAATTGACGAGTAAGGTGACGGGAAAGAGAATTGCATTAAATATTGCGAATATTTCGCGCATATACGAAGAAGATGACGGTGGTTGTTTTATCGTAATGTTTGAAACAAAAAAA
>JAZOPU010000137.1:0-4010 GCA_045655705.1 Candidatus Scatosoma sp. | reverse complement strand
CGATTTCTCAATCTGAAGCGAAAAACTATAAAACGCTAAAGAACTGATAGAACTGATAGAAATTAAAATCGCAAAAACCGCAAAAACCTTGATACGTCAAGGGTTTTCGGTACACGCACGAGCCGACCAAGGGTTCTTGGGTCGGCGATTTGAAAGTGATAGAACTGATAGAAATTGAAAGAATAAAGCATTTTATTTCTATCACTTTATTGACTTTCTATCAAAAACGTGGTAAAATGATAAAAACTGATAGAAATTAAAAAACAAGGAGTAAACCGTTATGGGTAGAAAAAAGCAGTATAAATTATACTATCCAAGTGCACGAGTGCACCATTTGACGATTTTCGCCAAGGACGAAAGCGGACGGCAAAAGACGTCGCTTGAGACCATTTTGGCAAAAATCCAACGGCACGAGGGCAGTTATCTGACTTACGCCGTTGTTCTTCACGACTCGGACGTCTACGACGCCGAGACCGTGTACCAGTATGAAGAAAAAAACCGTAAAACCTATATAGAACGCCTGCAAATACTTTCTGACGCAAAAGGGCTCGCACCCGATGAAACACAAGAGGCGGGTTTCACGTTCGATAAGGAACTGTCTGCAAAGGCTCAAGCCTATGCAGATGAGAAGTTCCCTAAAATCGAGCGTGACCAACTCAAGCCTGCACATTACCATATAGTTTTGACGTTCTCGGTCAATCGACGTGCAGATGAAATTGCACGTTGGTTTGACCTTGAGCCAAACTGGGACGAAGTCAAAACGGGCAAGGGTGCAGCAGAAAGTGCGTGGGCATACCTCGTTCACGCCACGCAGAACGCTACGAAAAAGCACAAATACGAGCCGTCGAGTGTTACCGCCTCGTTTGACTATGAAAACGCTCTGCAGGAGCAGATAGAGCGTACAGAGCGTCATAAAAAGTACGAGGTGGACGCCTACGAAATCAACGACGCTCTTGAGGCGGTTGCGAACGGTATGCCTATCGAGGAAGCCAAGAACTTGGTTTCTCGTGCGGTGTTTTATCGCAATCAGCATTATTTTGAGCGTGCACGCAAAGACTACGTCCTGCACAACGCTCCTATGCCTTTGTATCGTCAAGTGTTTTACATCGAGAGCAAAGGCATCGATAGCGACCACGGAAAAGGTGGTCTCGGCAAAAGTGCCTGCTCAAAAGCATTCGCCAAACAGTTGGCTCGTGAGTTCGGTGCAGATGTATCGCAAAACTTTAATGATTTGAGTGAATACATCTACGTTTGCGGTGACGCAAAGGTATTCTTGCAAAACTATGACGGTCAGCCAGTTTTGCTTATAGACGAAATCAGCGGAGCGGATTTCAAAAGAGCACTCAAGGGCGTCAACGGCGTCAAGTCGTTGCTTTCACCGTTCCCCGAACGCAAGAGCGTAGACAAAAAGCACGGCGAGGTCGTTTGCACGTCCAAATACATAATCATTAACGGCATTCAGAGTTATCAGGCGTTCGTCCGTGACCTCGCTGAAGAGGCAACCATTGACGGCGTAACGCAAAAGAGTGAACTTGCCGTTATTGAGCAGTTTGAACGTAGATTTTGGGGACGGTTTATCATAATCAATAGCGACGAGATTGAGTTTTGGCTCAATCGAGGTCTTTTTGAAAACACTCCAGAGCAGACGGTTATGGAAATGGTAACAAGGGTAAAGGCAAATTTCCGTATGATTACGTCTGCGACGAGTGGGCAGGCTCAAGCACAAATAGAGGGGCGTGTATTAAACCCAGTGCTCGAGCAGGTCGAAAAGGCAAAAACAACGCATGGGGTCAAAGAAAAGATTTCTGATCCTGCGTTGTTGCCTGCAGAACTGCTCGCCATGGGCGACGTCGTAACATCTGAAGGAGAGGATTAAAATGGGCAAGGATATTCCAAAAAAGGTGATAGACGTAACCGGCGTGGAACTCACGCCGGGCGAGCCCGACGTTTGCCTCGGCAACGGCGAGCAAGGTTTCGAGTGTTGTTGCGACGAGTGCGACTACTATTTGCTTTGTTTTCCCGAATACGACGTAAAAAGCGAGGCAGAAAACAAACCCGACGCACTCGACGCCTTGCTGACAGAGGCGTTCAAGCACTACAAATTTGAGAAAGAACTCGCAGAGTTCAACGCACTACCCGACGAGGAAGTTAAGGTATCACGGCGTCACAAAATACGTATGAACCGTATTTTCCGTGAGCGTGTCGGCAGTCCGACGTTTTTGCCATATCCCGAGGTAGACAACCTCTTCGAGCGTATCAGAAGTAAAATCATTATCGCACACGAGGCACGCAAAGAGAAAAAGGGTGCGGAGTGAAAGTCAAGGGGTGCGGAGCAGGGGTGGAGATTTTTTTGCTCGCAAAAAAATACTACCCCCTTGCCCCTTTACTTTCGCTCACGGTATACGCTCAAGGGCAAGGGTGCAACACTCCTGTGGTGCACCCTCTGCCTTCGCGGCGAGCGAGTATAAAAGTTTTTGGGGGTCAAGGGAGCTTTTTTCAAAAAGCTCCTTTGTCGGCACCGCAGTGCCGAAACACTCCTTTTTCTTTACCGTTTGTACTGCACAAAAAATGAATAATATTTTTTGAGTGCAGTATAATACAATAGATGCCCCGAAAAGGGGCGTTAGCAAGGTAAAGAAAACGTAAGGGCCCGAAAGGGCACTTAAGGGGCAAGGGTTAAGAAAACTCTTGCCCCTTTTCGTTCCACCCCGTAGGGCAAGTTTCCAAAATCTCGGATTTTGGTATAACTTGCTACACCAAAAATTTTTGGGTGTAAAAAAATGCACTATAATGATAGCAAAGTGAGGTGATAAAATGCATATACAAAAATACACGAGGGGGCAAGTGGTAGGCATTTTATCGCACGATTGCCGTGCGTGCGATAGGCATAAAAACGAAAACATCGACGTGAGCCGAAGCCACTTAAACTATGATTTATGCCAAACTCAAGGCACGCCTTTGCAACGCTATAACGAACGGCTTGCAGAGGTTAAATGCCTTAACCGTGCGAACGTAAACACAATGGTGAGTTGCGTGTTTACTATGCCTTCTTCCTTTACTGGTGAGGCGGAAAATCTCTTTTCCGCCGTCTATGACTTTCTCTCGGATAGGTATTGCCAAGACGAGAGAAACGTCATAACTGCAACGGTGCACAATGACGAGGTAACGCCTCATATGCACTTTTGTTTTATCCCAGTAGTTGACGGCAGAGTAAACGCAAAGGCACTCGTAAACCGTGCTGACTTGCAGACCTTGCACCAAGATCTGCAAAGGCACTTGCACGGTTTAGGCTTTGCGGTTGACGTGCTGAACGGTGCTACTGCCGAGGGAAACAAAACGGTCAAGCAATTAAAGATTGACAGCCTCAATAAAGAAATCGAGGCTACGCAATCGAGGCTGGATAATACAAAAACTGCTTTGTCTGCCGTGGAGACGGCATACAAGGCTGAAAAGGCATATACTGACGCCTGCAGAGAGGCGTCAGAATCAACGAAGGTCGTGCCCTCGTATGCTACGGTACACCGTGGCATACTGGGCAGACCTGACACTATTACAATGCCTCTGGAACAGTACAAAAACACCGTTGTAACGGCTAATCAGATGGACGCAGTCCAACGAGCACAACAACGGTTAGATAACGGCATACAAAGAACGTTGCACTTTGCAGAGGCTCAAGAAGCCACTACAAAGCGTCTGCAGGCAGAGAACGCAACGCTTCGACGTGAAAATGCGAGCCTCAAGGCGTCGCTCGTCGAAACGTGGCAAAAGGTAAACAAGGTGCTCGACCGCTTGGGCGAGCGTTTCCGCACTCTGTTTAATCACGAGTGGGAGCGAGCAGACAAGGCAAACGAGCACCAAAAGAGCGACAACGATTTCTCAATCTGAAGCGAAAAACTATAAAACGCTAAAGAACTGATAGAACTGATAGAAATTAAAATCGCAAAAACCGCAAAAACCTTGATACGTCAAGGGTTTTCGGTACACGCACGAGCCGACCAAGGGTTCTTGGG
>JAZOPU010000136.1:0-39063 GCA_045655705.1 Candidatus Scatosoma sp. | reverse complement strand
TCGTCGATAAACAAATCGATTGCGCGTTGATCCACGCCCTCGTAATGCCCGCAAAGAATAATCAAATGCTCGTAGTTTAAAAGCTCGAACACCTTTTGCTGACGAAAAGTTTCGCCCCTTGGCGAAGTGTAGATACGGTGTGCTTTATGCTCGGGATCAAGCGCTTCGATCGCGCTCCCGATGGGCTGGGGCATCATTACCATACCCGCGCCACCACCAAACGGATAGTCGTCGCATTTCAAATGCTTGTCTTCCGTGTAGTCGCGAAGATTGACGATATTGATTTTGATTTTTCCTTCTTTTTGCGCTCTGCCCAAAATGCTTTCATTAAGTGCGGAAAACATCTCGGGAAAAAGCGTTAAAATATCAATTTTCATAAACCGTGTACCCTTTCAACGCATACCTGCTCGCCTGTTTTTACAAAATAGCGTCTACAAAACTCTCGCTGTCGAAAAACTCCAAGTCGTCGATTTTCTCGCCTACGCCCGCAAAAATAACGGGCAAGGAAAGTTCGGAAGAGAGCGAGAAAACAAACCCGCCCTTTGCCGTGCCGTCGAGCTTGGTGAGAACGATTCCGTCAAGTTCCACCGCCTCGTCGAACGTGCGCGCTTGCGAAACGGCGTTTTGTCCCGTCGTCGCGTCCAGCACGAGCAGTTTCAAAAAGTCCGCTTCGGGGTATTCCCTTAAAACCACTCTATCCATTTTCCGAAGCTCGTTCATTAAATTTTCTTTTACGTGCAATCTACCTGCCGTATCAATAATAAGCACGTCCGTTTTTTTGGCTTTTGCGGACGATACCGCGTCGAACACGACCGCCGAAGGATCGCTACCTTCTTCGTGCTTGACGATACGCACTTTCGCGCGCTCCGCCCAAATAGCAAGCTGTTCGCTCGCCGCCGCGCGGAAGGTATCCGCCGCCGCCACCGTAACCGTTTTTCCCTGTTTTAAAAAGTAATGCGCAAGCTTTCCAACCGTCGTGGTTTTGCCCACGCCGTTGACGCCCACGAGCATAATCACGCAAGGATATTGCGGTGGCTCGACTTCCGATTCTTTGAGCATATCGGTAAGGATTTCGCGAAGTAGTTGCGTTACGTACTCCTCGTCTTTGAGTTTTTCCGCAATCGCTTGTTCTTTTACCCGTTCCACCACTTCTTCCGCCGTCGAAACGGACACGTCGGAAGAGATCAAAATCTCTTCCAACTCGTCGTAGAATTCGTTGCCAAGCTTATTTTTCGCAAACAGCAACCGCAGTTTTTCCGAAAAACCGTCCTTGGTTTTTTTGAGTGCGCTAAAAAGTTTTGAAAACAGTCCCATTGATTTTTTCCTTTATTCAACCGTGCCTACGCCCAGCTTGCTTTCCACTTCCGCAAGCTTGACGGAAACGATTTTTGAAACGCCCTTTTCTTGCATCGTTACGCCAAAGAGCGAATCCGCTTGGTTCATCGTCGGCTTTCTATGCGTGATTACGATAAACTGCGTATCGGCAGCAAACCGTTTAAGATACGAGGCAAATCTATCCACGTTCGCTTCGTCCAGTGCCGCTTCGATTTCGTCGAGAATACAGAACGGCATAGGTCTTGCGCGCAAGATAGCAAAGAGTATGGCAATCGCCGTCAGTGCGCGTTCACCGCCCGAAAGCAGGGATATTTTCGTGAGCTTTTTGCCAGGAGGACAAGCCACGATTTCAATACCCGCCGCAAGCGGATCTTCCGCTTCGTCGTAGTTGATTTGCAATTCCGCTCTACCGCCGCCAAAGAGTTCTTTGAACGTAATTTTAAAGTTCTCGTTGATCTGGTCAAAGCCTTCGTTGAAGATACGGAGCATTTCCCCGCGGATCTCGTTGAGCGCCGATTGCAAATCGTCGATGGCTTTTTGCAAATCGCTGCGCTGGGAGATCATTTCGTCGCAACGGTTTTTCTCGTAGTCGTATTCTTCCACTGCGTTGGGGTTGACCGCGCCAAGGTTGGTAATTTTCCTCTTTAAAGCAGTGATTAGATTGTTCGCTTCGGCAATATCAAAGTCGTCTTTTCTATACGGCAAACAACCTTCGTAGTCCATTTCATACGCTTCTTCGATGCGTTGGCGCATATTTTCAAGGTTGGTGTCGATTTTACTAATCTCAATTTCGCATTTATACCGCTTGTCCGATTGCTTAGTGAGCGTTTCTTGCAAAGAAGTCCTTTCTTCTTCAAGAGCAAGCTGTTCGCCGTTCACCGTTTCCTTTTCCGCGGTGATTGCAGTAATTTCGTCCACGATCGCCTGCACCGCCGCCTTTTCTTCTTCGGTGAGTTCTTTCTCTTGCGCTTCCGCTTCCAAACCGTTCAGGCGGGTTTGCGTTTCCGTTTTTTCATATTCCACGTCGATAATGCGCTTGACGAGTTCTTCCTTTTCCACCGTCAATCTCGCAATCGTATCCGTTTGTTTTTCCACCGCAAGGCGTAAGGATGCGTATTCCGCTTCCAAATCCCGAAGCTGACCGCTCTTTTCCGCGCGTTCTTCTTTGAACAGCTCCGATTGTTCTTTTTGCGTTTGCATTTCCCTTTCCGCTTTTTGGCGCAAGGAACTGATCTTTTCTTCGTTTTCGGAAGAGTGCGCTTCTTCGTAGGCAAGCTCTTTGAGTTTTACGCGGAAATTTTCCAAAGCTTCGAGATAAGTTTGTCCGTCGGTGTCCGCTTCGGCAATTTGCGTTTGGAGTGCGCTTTCGCGTTGGGTAAGCCCTGCAATCTCGCTGTTTGCGCCTTGGTATTTTTCACGAAGTCTTTCCACTTCGCGCTCCGCTTCTACGCGCGCTTTTTCGCTTTCCGCAATCGCACTGCGAAGTTTTTCGATATATTTTTGTTTTTTGGCAATATTGTCTTTACATTCTTGGATTTTACGCTCGGTGGACAAGAACGAGCCCGCGTCTTTTCTACGGCTACCGCCCGTCATCGAACCGCCCGTTGCGATCGTGTCGCCGTCAAGAGTTACGATCTTGAACATATTGCCGTACTTTTTCGCAATCGTCGTAGCGTTTAAAATGTTATCGCATACCAGCGTGTTACCAAGCAGGTTGCTCACGACGTTATAATAATAATCGTCGTATTTAACAAGCTCCGTAGCAAGCCCCATCGCACCGCGTTCTGCAAGCGCACGCGAGATCTCGCGGGAATCGGGGCGCGGACGCATCGCCGATACGGGCAAGAAGGTTACGATACCGCCACCCGTTCTTTTTAAGTACTCGATCAAATACCGCGCGTCGTCAGCGGAAGGGGTTACGATATTTTGCATAGCCCCGCCGATCGCCGTTTCGATCGCCGTTTCGTATTTTTGCTCCGTCGTTACGATATCCGCAAGCGCGCCGTGCATACGCTTGCTCACTTCCGCGTTGGTTTTCGCCACAGAAAGCAATCTTCTCACTGATTCTTTATAGCCCTCGAAACGGTTTTTTAAACTGTTATACATTTCAAGGTTTTCTTTTAGGGAAGCGATTTGACCGTTTGCGTTGAACAGCTCTTGATTGAAGTCGTTAATCGTGAGTTGCATTTCACGCGCTTCTTCCTGCTTGTCCTCAAAGTCGCGCATACCCGTAGACGTGAATTCGCGCAAAGCTTTCAAGTCCTTTTGTACCGCTTTAAGCTCGCTTTCCAAGCGTTCTTTACGCTCCTGCGTTTTCGCCGTCGCACTTTCCAGCTCCGCAATCTTTTCCCGCGTTGCTTCTTGGCGCGCCGCAAGCGTACCCAAATTCTTTTTCAGCTCGGAAAGATCGTCCGCGGACGAGAGTTGGCTCATTCTATTCTCGTCGGAAATCTTTTCAAAAATTTCTATTTTTTTATCCAGCGCGGCGATCGCGGAACGCAACACTTCCACCTGCGTTTCCACTTCCGAAAAGCGTTTGCTTTCTTCCGCGTTCTTTTTAGTCGTGATTGCGATCTCGTCGTCAATCTCCCCGATACGCACTTTGCTCGCTTCGAGCATTTCCGTTGCCGCCGCAATTTGTGAACGATAGGTTTTGATACGCTCTTGCACGAGCTTTAACTCGCCGTCCTTTCTTTCGTTCCCAACGGACAGCTCCACGCGCTTGTCGTTGAGCTGGGTTAAACGGATATCCGCTTGATTGATCTTATCGCGATTATCGTCGATCTTGCGGTTGATAAGCTCAATTTTGGTGTTGAGCTCAATGATTTTATCGGAGATCGTTGCGATATCCTTTTTATACTTGTCTTTTTCGCCTTCGGCGTTTTCGTAGCGATACATATACGCGTTGGCTTCCTGCACTTTGAGTGCGTCGGAATATTCCGCGTATTCCTTGGCTTTTTCCGCTTCTTTCTTCATTCTGCCAAGACGGCCTTCCACTTCGTCGATACGCTGACTGTAAATAAACAGGTTATCGTTGGCGTTTTCGATCTTGCGCTCGATCTCTTGCTTGCGCGTTTTATAGACCATAAGCCCAAGCGCTTCTTCAAAAATCAAACGGCGATCTTCCGAACGCGCGTTCATGATTTGTTCGACCTTGCCTTGTCCGATAATCGAATACCCTTCTTTACCAAGCCCAATGCCGTGGAAAAGAGTAACGAGCTCGCGCAAACGGCTATTTTGTCCGTTGATAAGGTATTTGCTTTCCCCCGAACGATACAACCGACGCGTCATAGACACGTCTTCCGTTTCGATATCGAAAATATGACGGGAATTGTCGAATACGAGCGTTACTTCGCAAAAGCTATGCGGATTTCTCGAAACCGTACCGCCGAAAATAACGTCTTGCATATTCGATCCGCGCAAGGATTTTGCCGATTGTTCGCCAAGCACCCAACGCACGGCGTCCGCAACGTTACTCTTTCCGCAACCGTTCGGACCGACGATACAGGTTACCCCTTCGTCAAAGCGGATCGTCGTTTTGTCGGCAAAGGATTTGAAACCGACGAGTTGTATTTCCTTTAAATCCAAAATGTACTCCTTTTCCGTATGTATGAATACGTCTACTTATTTTTCTTTTCCAGCTCCCAAAGCAATCTCGCGCTCGCCACCGCGCGCGCTTCGCGTTTGGTTTTTCCTTCCCCTTCCGCACTTTCACCAAGCACCGTGAGCGTGCAACGGAAGGTGGGCATATTCGGCTTTCCGCTTTGCAACATTTGTTCTTTGGGTTGCGCCTGTCCGCGCTTTTCCAAAAACTCTTTGAGTTTACCGATAAAATTTTCGGTATTTTTCGTCATTCGCAAATTCCCGTGCGCAAGAATAAAATTTTGCGCCGCGATATATCCGCCGTCCAAATAAATCGCCGCCGTGATCGCTTCAAACAAGCTGGATTTGGGTTTTCCGCGTAAATTTTCCAGCGTACCTTCGTATAATAAATACTGCCAAACGCCCAAGCCGTCCGTAGCGGTGTCGAGCGCGGCTTTGCAAACGAGCTTTTGCCGTGCGCTCGTCATTTCCCCCGCCGTTGCGCCGTCTTCTTTTTTATACTGCCAATCGGATACGACGAGCTCCAACACCGCGTCGCCCAAATACTCCAAGCGTTCGTTGTCCTGCCCGCCGTGAAAATGCGCATACGACGAGTGTGTGAACGCTTCTTTGAGCAAGCGTTTATTGCGGAAAATATATCCAAGCTTGTTTTCTATCTCGTTGTAGGGAAACGCCATATCACTCTGCCTGTTGTTGCGACGCCGCCGCGATCGCGTCCATATCCACGCTATCGATCATCGCTTTGATTTTATCTACCATATTTCCGCGCACCGCACTAACCGCTTGCTTGATACAAACGGAAAATCCGCGTGCCTTGGAATTGCCGTGTCCTTTTACTACCGCTTTGGTAAGACCCAAGAATGTCGCACCGCCCAATGCTTCGTAGTCTAAGCTATTTTTGATTTCTTTAATAATGTCCCCGCAAAGGAGCGCGCGAAGCTTCGTCCATAAATTTTTCTTAAACGATCTTTTCATCATCGTGGAAACGGCTTTTCCGCACCCTTCCACGGATTTGGTTGCGATATTGCCCGTAAAACCGTCGGCTACAAGGACGTCGATATCGCCGTACATAAGATCTCTGCCCTCCACGTTACCCGTATAATTTACACAATCGAGTTTTTTGAGCAATGCGTGCGTTTCCTGTTGGAGTATAAGCCCCTTATGGTCTTCCGTGCCATTATTGAGCAAGCCCACTTTGGGGTTTTGCTTGCCATACGCCGCCTGTGCATACGCCGTCGCCATAATCGCAAAGTGCACGAGATTGATAGGCTTACATTCCAAATTCGCTCCGCAATCGCACACGAACGTGCCTTCGCCCCTATGGTTGGGGATAATCGGACAAAGTGCAGGACGGGAAACACCCTTGATGCGCCCTAAAATAAGTACACCCGCCGTGAGCACTGCACCCGTTGAACCCGAAGACACCAAGCCGTCCGCTTTGCCCTCTTTAAGCAATCTAAACGCCACGACAAGCGAAGAATCCTTTTTCGTCTTCACAGCTTTCGTAGGCACTTCTTCCATTGTGATCGTTTCCGTGGTATGTACGATCTCCACGCGCGAAGCGTCGTATTTGCACCCTGCAAGGATCGCTTTGATTTGCGGTTCGTCGCCCACCAAAATCACGGAAAGCTCTTTATCTTCTTCAAGTGCTTTCACTGCGCCTTTTACCTGCTCAGTGGGCGCGAAGTCCCCGCCCATTGCATCTACTACGATTTTTACCATATTTTCACTCCTTAATATTCAAGGTTGCTTACCGTTCTGGGGAAGGGAAGTACGTCGCGAATGTTGGCAACACCCGTCAAATACATAATCATACGCTCAAAGCCAAGCCCAAACCCGCTATGCGTCGTACCGCCGTATTTGCGCAAATTGAGATACCAAGAATAGTCTTCTGGGTTCATACCAAGCTCCTTAATTCTTGCCACGAGCTTATCATAGTCGTCTTCTCTTTGCGAACCGCCGACAAGTTCGCCAATCCCCGGCACGAGCAAGTCCGCCGCCGCAACCGTTTTATTATCGGGGTTGAGTTTCATATAGAACGCCTTGATTTCCTTGGGATAATCGGTGAGGAACACGGGTTTTTTATACACTTTTTCCGTGAGAAAGCGTTCGTGTTCGCTTTGCAAGTCCTTGCCCCAGAAAATATTTTTATCGTCGAACTGATCGGCGTTTTCTTTCAAAATTTCAATGGCCTTTGTATACGTCAAACGCACGAACGCATTTTCGGAAACGTTTTTCAATCTTTCTTTCAAGCCCGTATCCACGAACTGATTTAAGAAATTGATCTCGTCCGCGCACGTTTCGCTCACGTAATCAATGACGTATTTCACCATAGCTTCGGCAACGTCCATATCGCCCGCAAGATCGCAAAACGCCATTTCCGGCTCGATCATCCAAAATTCCGCCGCATGTCGCGCCGTGTTGGAATGTTCTGCACGGAACGTCGGCCCGAACGTGTATACGTTACCATACGCCATTGCATACGTTTCGGCGTTGAGCTGTCCTGAAACGGTGAGCGCCGCTTTTTTGCCGAAGAAATCGTTTTTATAATCCGCTTTTTCGCCCTTTTCCATATCCAGCGTTGTTACTTGAAACATTGCGCCTGCGCCTTCACAATCGCTGCCCGTGATAATGGGCGTATGCACGTATACAAATCCACGGTCGTTGAAGAATTTATGCACGGCAATCGCCGCTTCGCTACGGATACGGAACACCGCCCCAAAAAGGTTCGTACGCGGACGAAGATAAGCAATCTCGCGCAAAAATTCCACCGAGTGGCGCTTTTTTTGCAAGGGATAATCGGGCGTGGACGCGCCTTCGATTGCGATTGCTTCCGCTTTGATTTCATAGGGCTGTTTATTTTCGGGCGTGAGCACTACTTTGCCCGTAATAACCAGCGACATACCCACGTTTCCATGGGCAATCTCGTCGTAGTTGTCTAAATTCGCGCGCTCGAATACGATTTGCGTGCATCTAAAACAGCTTCCGTCGTTGAGTTCAATAAACCCGAAAGCTTTGGAATCGCGGATGGTTCTCGCCCAGCCCGCTACCGTAACGCTTTTATCAGCGTATGAAGAAAGTTTTGCGTTGAGTTCTTTAAGCGTAAGTCTTTGCATTTGTCAACCTGTTCTCTTAAAAGAAAAGTCTGAATTCGCTCTTTTTTGCACGAGAGCACTTTTCTAAATTTATATTACTTTATTATAACATTTTTTTTAAAAAAAGACAAGGATTTCAACGCATTTAATCGCTTTCGGCGGGTATTTTTTTGACGATTATTCCCTGAACGGGTCGATATTCGTCGGTGCGGAGAAGTTTGCGCGATAAAAGCGCGTCGCCTTGATACGTTTCCAAATACGCTTCACTCTTCACCCCGTTTTTTGGCGAGCGCAAAATATCTTCTTCCGCACCTTCTTTGATAATCGGTGGCGGTGGTGCGATTTCCCCAAGCGTGTGAGATACAATCTCATAGCGAAGTCCGTCCCGTTTCCCCAAAAACTGCGCCCGCACCGCGCCCTTTTCCACGCTGATGCAAAGTCGCACGGGATAGGCGTGCGGGTTATATAATTTAAGGTCGCTTTGCGTGGACACCATGGCGTCGCGCGAGGGCGCGACGTAGGAAACCTGCAAGGAATGGGGATGAAATTCCGTCACGCAAAGCCCCGATTTTAACGCGGCGTTATATAGCGTGGTACTCACTTGGCACACACCCCCGCCCGTGCCGAGCACGTACTCTCCCCCCGAAATGATTTTTGCTTGCTTAAACCCCGCTTCTTCCGTGCGCTTGCCCACCGTTTGATTAAAGGAAAATTCTCCATAAGCTTGCAAAGTCACTCCGTCAATCAGCGACGCCGCAATGCGGATATTCTCACTCCTACCCACCTGTTTTTCGTCGAAATAGGTGGTGTATGCGGAGATAACGTTCCAACTTTCAGCGCATACCTGCTCGCCTAAAATAGGAAAAAACAACGAAAAAACCGCGACGGCAAGCCACGCCCACGCGCAAAATATTTTCTTGTATAAAATCCTTTTCATACTACGTAATTTTTATAGCAGTATGCATAAAAACGGCGCGGATTATTCCGCGCCGTTTGGTTTATTTATCTTTTACGTGTCCGTTATCAATACGGATTTTATTACAATCCGTTCCGTATAAAACGCGTTCTGTATGCGTGCAGGTTAAAATCGTTTGCACGCCTTGAATTCTTTGCAACAACTTTTTGCGACGGGGCAAATCCAGTTCGCTCATCACGTCGTCTAAAACGAGCAAGGGATATTCCCCCGACAAGTCTTTAAAAATTTGCACTTCCGAAAGCTTTAACGAAAGCGCCGCCGTACGCGTTTGCCCTTGCGAAGCGTAGGACTTAGCTTCCACGCCCGAGATCGTAACGTTCAAATCGTCGCGGTGCGGGCCTACCGTGGTAAACCCAAGCCGTAAGTCTTTTTCGTAGTTATTTTGCAATCGCCGAGAAAGTGTTTTGGCAATTTCCGTTTCGTCGCCGTCGTATTTTTTATCCGGCGCAACGACGAGTTCTTCCGCGTTATCCGTCAAATATGCATGCATATCCTTGGCATAGGGCGCGAGCTTGGATAAAAATTCCATACGCTTATTTATAATCGTTGCCGCGTATTTGCAAAGCTGTTCGTCCCACACGGGCAGGGTATCTAAAACAAGCGAAACGTCGTGATTTTTCAAAAGCGCGTTTCTTTGATCGAGTATTTTATTATACCGCAAAAGCGCGGTGTAGTAGGCAGGCGAAGTTTGGGAAATGGAAATATTCATAAACCGTCTGCGTTCGTCCGGGCCGTCTTGGATTAGGCGCAGTTCCCCGGGGGAAAAGAATACGCTATTGATATGCCCCATCAAATCGGCGTTTTTCGTGATTTTGCTTCCGTTCACGCGGATTTCCCGTTTGTTTTCAAAAATCAACGCTTCAATTGTGACTTTTCCGTAGCGATTTTCCGCTTCGGCGGTGATTTTGGCGTGATCCGCGCCTATTTTTATCAGCTGTTTATCGTGGCGAATACGGAGCGACGCGCCTGTGCAAAGGTAGAAAACCGCTTCGGCGCAGTTGGTTTTTCCCTGTGCGTTTTTACCAAAAAGCACGTTCAAACCTTGCGAAAAGGTAAAATTTTCGCTCTCGTAGTTTCTGAAATTTTGCAAGAATAATTTTTTTATTTGCATAATCGTTAAAAACCGCCCAAAACCGCTTTATTTTTTACGCATTTTGTATTATAATTATATCAAATAATTTTCAAAATTTCAAGGTTATATACTGCTTTATTAAAAAATTAACGAAAAAAGTGGGGATAAAAGTATGTCGGAGAACACGCAACTGCATTACGTTTGGAAACAAATCATTGAACGCGCGGAAAATCTTATTCCGCCCGTATCCTACGATTCGTTTATCAAACCGCTCGAACCGTTTAGTATTTCGGGGAGAAAAATCGTTTTGAAAGCCGCAACGGATATGGCGGCGAACGTCGTTATGAACAAGCACGCGGACAAGCTCCGCGAGGCGATTTGCAAGTGCGACCTTGGCGTGAACGATTTCCGTTTATACGTGGAAAACAGCGACGTATATACCCAAGAAGCGGAAGAAGACGCATTTGAGTCCTTCCAGCCCTCTCCTATCAATAAAAATTTTACCTTTGATTCGTTCGTCGTAGGTCCTGGCACGAAGTTCGTATACGCCGCGGCAAAAGCCGTTGCGGAAAATCCCGGCGAAACGTTTAACCCGCTCTTTATCTACGGGGAATCGGGGCTTGGAAAAACGCACCTTATGCACGCGATTGCCAACGATATTGCTATGCGTACGCCTGAAAAGAAAGTGCTCTATACCACTTGCGAAAACTTTCTCAATGAATTTATTGATTCGATCGCGCAAAAGAACGGCGCAATGTTCCGTTTGCACTACCGCAACGTGGACGTTTTGATGATCGACGACGTACAGTTTTTGAAAAACAAAACGCAGGTGCAAGAAGAACTCTTCCACACGTTCAACGAGCTTTCTTCGCAAAACAAGCAAATCGTGTTGACTTCCGACCGTCCGCCCAAAGAAATCGCAACGCTGGAAGAGCGTTTACGCACGCGTTTTGAAGGGGGCATGATTGCGGATATCCAACCGCCCACGACGGAAACGAAAATTGCCATTTTGAAACGCAAAGCGATGGATAGAAAATGTTCTATGCCCGACGAAGTGCTCGCCTTTTTGGCGCAGGATTCAGGGCACGACGTGCGAACGCTCGAAGGACGGCTTACCAAAGTTATTTTCGCAAGCAAACTGCATGAAGAACCTATCACGTTAGAGCTTGCCACGCGTGCACTCAACGAATCGGTGAGCGAAGCCTCCGAGCAAGAAGACGTTACCCCCGATAAAATCATCTCCGCCGTTTGTTCTTATTTCAAACAAAAAAAGGAAGACTTACTTGGCAAAGGCAAAAAAGCGGATCTTGCCAAAGCACGGCAAATTTGCGCGTATTTGATGTGTGAAATGCTTTCACTCCCCCTTGTCGCAGTTGGGGAAAAGCTTGGGCGCGACCACACTACCATTATGTACGCGCGCGATAAAATGGAAAAACTCGAAAAACTCAACGATAAGATCGCCAAAGAAATTGACGACATTAAAAATATCGTGTTAAAGAAATAAATCTATGTCGAATATCAGCACTACTTTTCAAGAATATACCGCGCAAGCGGTCGTCGTAGGGGCAGGACACGCAGGTTGCGAGGCTGCCCTTGCTTTGGCGCGCACGGGTATCAACACCGCACTTTTAACACTTAATCTCGACAGCATCGCCTTTCTTCCCTGCAACCCGTCTATCGGCGGTACGGCAAAAGGACATCTCGTGCGCGAGATCGACGCGCTTGGCGGACAAATGGGTATTATTGCCGACGACACCGCCCTGCAAATCCGTATGCTCAACGTGGGCAAGGGCGCGGCGGTGCAAAGCTTGCGCGCACAATCAGACAAAAACGCTTATCACCGTGAAATGAAACGGGTACTTGAAAACACCCCCAATCTTCGCATTATCCAAGCGGAAGCGAGTGAAATTCTCGTGGAAAACGGTAAATGCGCAGGCGTGAAAACGTCGTATGGGGGCGTGATTTCCTGTCAAGCCGTTGTGCTTTGTACGGGCGTGTACTTAAACGGCGAAACGATCACGGGCGAGTTAGTACAAAAATCAGGTCCGAACGGGTTTGCTCCCGCCACGCACTTGACGGACAATCTTGCAAAGCTCGGATTTCAAATTCGGCGATTTAAAACGGGTACGCCGGCGCGCGTGGACGGACGCACGATTGATTATGGAAAGTGCGAAGTGCAGAACGGTGACGCGGATATATACCCGTTCTCGTTTATGCACGATACTCCGCCCGAAAACAAAATGCCTTGCTATCTCACGTATACCAACTTAAAAACACATGAGATTATTTTGGATAATTTAGAGCGTTCCCCGCTCTACAACGGCACAATCGTTTCCACAGGCCCGCGTTATTGTCCGTCCATTGAAACGAAAGTCGTACGCTTTAAAGACAAACAGCGTCACCAAATCTTTCTCGAACCCGAGGGCGAAGACACTTTGGAAATGTACGTGCAAGGCATGTCCACTTCTATGCCCCACGACGTGCAACGGGCTATGTATTCGTCGGTCGCGGGCTTGGAACACGCGGATATTATGCGCTACGGTTATGCAATCGAATACGACTGTATTGACACGCTCGACGTGCTCCCTACGCTCGAATTTAAGAAAATCGAAGGCATCTACACCGCAGGGCAAATCAACGGCACTTCGGGTTATGAAGAAGCGGCGGCGCAAGGCTTGATGGCGGGCATTAACGCTTCACTCAAACTTCGCGGATTGCCCCCGTTCGTACTTCGTCGCGACGAGGCGTATATCGGCGTACTTATCGACGATCTCGTAACCAAAGGCACGGACGAACCATACCGCATGATGACTTCCCGCGCCGAACACCGCATTATTTTGCGACAGGACAACGCGGATTTCCGCTTGACGGAAAAAGGCAAGCAGGTGGGTTTGGTAACGCCCGATCGCTACGAGCGGTATTTGTCGCGCAAAGACAGCTACGAAAACTTACTTTCAGAAATGCAAACGCGCATACCGCAAAAACAAGCGACGGAATTTTTAAAAAATTACGGCTACGGCGTAACGAACGGAAGCGTTTCGTATGCGGATATGTTAAAACGCTCCGTACCCTTAAAGGATATTATTTCGCATTTTGGCGTGTTTACCACGTATCCCAAAAACGTTTTGGAAACGGCGGAAATCGCCGTCAAATACGAGGGGTATTTAAAGCAAGGCTTTGAACAAATTGAAAAAGCCAAACGCTTGGAAGACAAGCTTTTACCTGAAGATATTTGCTACGACGATATTTTGGGCTTACGCTTGGAAGCGCGGGAAAAACTCAACCGCGTTCGTCCGTTCAACTTGGGACAAGCGGGCAGAATTTCGGGTGTCAACCCTGCCGATATCTCCGTTTTAATGGTGTATCTTGCAACAAGAAAATAACGTTATAACTAAAACCCGCCGTTTGGCGGGTTTTGCAATGAAAATACCCCGTTCCTTATGGGAACGGGGTGGTTTTTTCAAAGATTATTCTTTATCTTCTTTGGTTTCTTCCGCTACGGGAGATTCTTCAACCGGAGCTTCTTCCGCGGGAGCTTCTTCTGCGGGAGCAGTAGCCGCTGCTTTCGCCGCGAGCTTCGCCATTCTTGCGTCTTTTCTTGCTTGCGCTTTCATTTCCTTCGTTACGATACGAGCGGAATCAATACGCGCACGCATTTCTTGCGGTGTGGGAGGCACGAACGCCGAACCTTCCGCATTTTGTTCGATAACTTCATAACCTTCGTCTCTTTCAAGGAGCGTAGCTTCCGTTTCGCCGTCGAAAAGGTGAATGTGGTGAGCGTCGAATGCAAGGTCGATAACGTCTTTCAAAGAAACGACTGCACGGCTGGAAATCTTAGCGATCATTTGCGTGGAGTTGTCGATAACCGAGCTTTCCTTGCCTTCGTGATCGAGTTCGCAGTAGATTTGCGTTTCCGCACCGAGTTTTTCGATAACTTCGATACGCGCTTTCACAACGGTGTCGGGAGAGTTGGAAATGAACATTTGGTCTTGGTGAATATCTTCGGGACGAACGCCAAGCGTGATCGTCTTACCCGTGTCAAGGTATTCGTTGATGTTCTTAATTCTCGCCGCAACGCTCTTGGGAAGAAGGATCTTGTTTCCGCCGATAAATTCAACGTACACTTTGCCTTTCTTGGAAGAAAGCGTGGAATCTTTAAAGAAGTTCATTTGAGGCGTACCAATGAATCCTGCAACGAAAAGATTGATGGGATAATCGTACAAGTTTTGAGGGGTATCTACCTGTTGCATAAAGCCGTCTTTCATAACGACGATACGCGTACCCATCGTCATAGCTTCTACTTGGTCGTGCGTAACGTAGATAAACGTGGTAGCAAGACGAGCGTGAAGCTTGGAAATTTCCGTTCTCATAGAAGCACGGAGTTTCGCGTCGAGGTTGGACAAAGGTTCGTCGAGCAAGAATACTTTGGGCTCACGAACGATAGTACGACCGAGCGCAACACGTTGACGTTGACCACCGGAAAGTGCCTTGGGTTTACGGGACAAATAATCGGTGATACCGAGAATTTCAGCAGCCGCTTTAACCTTTTGGTCGATAATTTCCTTGGGTACTTTACGAAGCTTCAAACCGAACGCCATGTTGTCGTAAACGGACATGTGGGGATAGAGCGCGTAGTTCTGGAATACCATCGCGATATCTCTGTCCTTGGGAACGACGTCGTTTACGAGCTTACCGTCGATATACAATTCACCCGAAGAAATTTCTTCAAGTCCTGCAATCATGCGAAGTGTGGTGGATTTACCACAGCCGGAAGGTCCTACGAGTACGATAAATTCTTTATCTCTAATATCGAGACAGAAATCGAACACTGCCTGCACGCCGGAAGGGTATACTTTGTTAATGCCTTTAAGCAAAAGTCCTGACATAATCTTTTTCCTCCAAAAATAGGTGACATAGTTTTGATAATACTATTTTACAACATTTGCAAAAAAATTACAATGGACAAATTCACCAAAGATACCTTTTCTCTTTGTATATTTTGCACAAGTTTTTTATCTCGCCTTTATTTATAACGGAAAAAGGGACTTTTCGTCCCTTTTTCTCACATCTTTTCAAACCGTTCGACTGCGCTTACGAACACCGTTGCACCGCCAACGAGCACTTCCGTTTTATAATACCCAAGCGTAGGCACGCCCGCGCTTACCATAGCAGGCATCGGCTCCATACGCTTTGCACAATGCTTTTTGATAAGGTCTAACGCTCTATCCACCTTATCGTCGTCCGTGCCGATAAGCAGCGTTACGTTGCCCGATTTCAAAAACCCGCCCGTCGTTGCCATTTTCGTAAACGTAAACTTCTCTTCCGCGAGCGCGTCGCACACTTCGCCTGCATCCTTTTTATTGACGATTGCCGTGATCATTTTCATAATATATCCCTCCTTATTTACGGTAAAATTTTGCCCGTAGATATATATAAATTATACCAATCTTCGCGCGAAAGCTTGATATCCGCCGCCTTGCACATCTCTTTCATACGCTCGGGACTGGTCGTGCCCGTGATAACCTGTGCAAACGCAGGGTGTCGCAATATCCAAGCCACCGCAATCATGCTCGGCGTTGCGTTATATTTTTCTGCAACCTTTTCCAGCTCTTTATTAAGCGCTGGGTATTTGTCACTCCCAAGGAACACGCCTTCAAAAAATCCGTATTGGAAAGGCGACCAAGCCTGCAACGCAATCGAATGCAAGCGCGCGTATTCAAGTGCCTCTCCGCTTCGCATAACGCTTTCCTTTTCAAACATATTCACGTTAAAGCCCGCGTCTATAAGCGCGGTGTGCCCAAGCGAAAACTGCATTTGGTTGGCAACGATCTCCACGCCGTTTTTACGCAAATATTCCATTTGCATCGCCGAAGCGTTGCTCACGCCGAACGCACGCACTTTCCCTTCGGCTTTGAGCTTATCAAACGCCGCCACCACTTCGTCTGCTTCGATCAGCGTATCGGGTCGGTGCAACAAAAATACGTCGATATATTCGGTGTTCAAGCGTTTTAGGCTATTTTCCGCGGAATTTAAAATATGTTCGCGGGAAAAATCAAACCATTTCCCTTTTTCGTTCGTGCGGATACCGCATTTGGTTTGAATAATATAATTTTTCCGTTCCAAACCAAGGTCTTTGACGGCAACGCCGAAAATGCGTTCGCAATCACCCTTGCCATAGATATCCGCGTGATCGAACATATTTACGCCCGCGCTCACCGCTTCAAATATGAGTTTTTCCACTTCTTGCAACGTTTTGTCTGCAATACGCATACAGCCCATTACGATTTTCGACGCGTTCACACCGCGAAGTTTACAATATTCCATAGCCAAACTCCTTTTTCTATATTATATCATACGTTTCCATATTTTGTCAATGATTATTTTAAATTTTTTGGCTATGCACAATAAGCGGTTGATTAGCAAAAAATTTATTTTTTTCGCTTTGACGAGAAAAATGCAAGAAAGACAAGCGTTTTGCAAGGGCGCATACCCCAGCGGTATGCAACCGAGCATAACACGCCGTATTTCACAGCATTTTTCCATCAAAAATCAACCGAGTGTTGGGACATAGCCAACTTAAACGCGGAATAATATTCTCCCTTTTGTTCGTGGCTTACCCTACCTTGCATATAATCGACGAGCGCCGTGATAAAACTTTCCGCTTGTGCCTTTTTCACGGCGATAAGGAAAGTGACTTTTTCCCCGTAAGAGGTGGAAAGCACCGAGCAATCGTTTTGCGCCGTAAATTTTTGCACGCCGTCTATACCCGTATAGTCCACGCAAATTTCGTATTCCACACACTTTTCCAAACTCCGCACGTCCGCTTTATCCAGCGTTTCCCCCGCGGTGGACGAATACGCGCGCACAAGCCCGCCCGCGCCCAATTTAATACCGCCGAAATACCGCACGACGGCAACTGCCGTTTCAAAAAGTTTTTTCGCTTTTAACACTTCCAAAATAGGCACACCTGCCGTACCTTGCGGTTCGCCGTCGTCGGAAAAGCGTTGCAAATTCCCTGTTTTATCAGCAATAAAGGCGTAGCAAACGTGCGTAGCGAGTGAATGTTCTTTGCGCACTTTTGCCAAAAACGCGCGCGCCTGTTCTTCGCTTTCCACGTGCTCGCAATACCCGATAAAACGGGATTTTTCTATGATTTTTTCACTTTCACACGGCGAAAATACCGTGTGGATAATTTTGTCCATTTTTTCTTACTCCGTAAGTGTAGTGAAATATTTCACTTCGTGAAAAGCGAAGTTATTTTATAGTGAAGTACGTGCTACGCACAAGTGAAGTTTTTTCGCTTTGCGAAAAAGTTATTGGATTATTCCACAACTTGCCCCAAAGGGGCATACTTCACTGCGACAAAGTCGCTACTTCACTTTTGATTGAAAAGCAAATACTTCACTTGTTTTCTATTTTACCACAAACGGAAAATCTTGTCAATAAAAGAAAGCGACGAATTTTTCGTCGCTTTCCGTGTTATTTTACAATAATTTTCAAATGTACTTTTTTGCCTTTGTGCAAGACGAATTCTTTTGCGGGAATTTCCATATTCGCGTCCGTAACTTTTGTTTCGTCCACGCTTACGCCGCCTTGTTCGATAAGTCTTCGCGCTTCGCCTTTGGATTTGGCAACGCCTACCGCCACCATGACGTCCACGACCGTTTGCACGTTCTCGATTTCTTTCGTGAGTAGCTCTCCGCTGTCGCCCCCAAACGCCGCCTTGGCTTGGCTTTGCGCAAGGTTTGCTTTTTCTTCGCCGTGCACTTCTTTGGTAAGCTCGAACGCAAGCACTTCTTTTGCTTTGTTCATTCTTTCGTCTTTATATCTACACAGCTCTTCAATCTCTTCCACCGGCAAGAACGTGAGCAGTTTCATACACTTTTCCACGTCTTCGTCGGCGGTGTTTCTCCAATATTGATAGAACTCATACGGCGTGGTTTTGTTTTCGTCCAGCCAAACCGCGCCCTTTGCCGTCTTACCCATTTTCTTGCCGTCGCTCGTCGTGAGCAAGGTAAAGGTCATAGCATACGCAGGCTTTTGTTCCTTGATACGGATCAGGTTTGCACCCGCCAAAATATTACTCCATTGATCGTCGCCGCCAAGCTCTAACTGACAGCCGAACTTACGATAGAGCACTAAAAAGTCGTAGGCTTGCATAAGCATATAATTAAATTCAAGGAAGGAAAGCCCCCTATCCAATCTTTGCTTAAAGCATTCTGCCGTGAGCATTCTGTTCACGGAGAAATGCGCGCCGATCTCGCGCAAAAAGTCGATATAATTCAAATCCAACAACCAATCGCCGTTGTCCACGATCACCGCCGCGTTTTCGCCTTCAAAGCTGACGAATTTCGACATTTGCTTTTTAAAACACTCCACGTTGTGGCGAATGGTTTCTTTCGTCATCATTGAACGCATATCCGTTCTTCCCGACGGATCGCCGATCATCGCCGTGCCCCCGCCAATCAAAATCACGGGTTTATGCCCCGCTTGTTGCATATGGTGCATGGCAATCAGTTGCATAAAATGCCCCACGTGCAACGAATCCGCCGTGGGATCGAAACCGATATAAAACGGCACGCTTTCCTTACCCAATTTTTCGTATAACTCTTCTTCAAATACCGTTTGTTTTACAAATCCGCGGGCGCGGAGCGTGTCCATTACGTTTACCATTTGCTTCTCTCCTTGGTTTATTATCGTAAATTTTACACTTTTTCCCCGCGCTTGTCAAGCGTTTGCCCGCGTTACTTTTAAAAAACAAGCTCTTTTACTTGACTTTTCACGTTTTTAAACGTAAGCACTTGCATCATATCCGCAATCACTTCTTCTCTCGTTCGCGTGCGCAAGCTCGTCAAAAGCTCAAAGTTGATTTCTTCTTCTTTTCTTGCCTTTCTCCGCGCTTCCATTCTTTCGATATAACTTTCAAACCCCGTCATTTTCTACACCTCTTTTGTATTTTATGCCCATATTGTAACACTTATAACTTGACAATAGTTGTCAAGTATGATAAAATAATTAAAAAAGTTTAGGAGTTTTTATGAAATTTTCCATACTGCTTGATATTTTATTCGACCTACTCATAAAGCGCAAAGCGACCGCGCCCTATTTTGCGGAAAAGCATGGTATATCCGTACGCACGGTATATCGGTATATCGACCTACTTTCTATCACCGTGCCCGTCTACGTAAAGCGCGGACGGGACGGCGGTATTTGCATTTCGGACAGTTATAAATTGCCCGTTGGATTTATGACAAAAGAAGAATACGACGCGGCGATAGAATCGCTCACGGCAATGTATGCCCAGCTTCCGCAAGAACGGTTTTTATCCGCTATGCGAAAGCTGTCCGCGCAAATGAAAACGGAAGCGCGCGAGCTTTCTCTTTCGGGGGATATCGGCACGATTTTGGTGGACGGCGGGACTTGGGGGGACACGCGCTCCTTTTCCGAGCGTTTACGGCTTGCGGAAGAATGTATTCAATCCCGCACGGTGCTTGAAATAGAATACCACGCGCGCACGGGCGAAAAAACGCAAAGAAAGATTGAACCGCACGTGCTCGTATACAAACAATCCGTTTGGTATCTCTACGCGTTTTGCCACGAGCAACGAGCGTTTCGGCTTTTCCGTTTGGGGCGCATTTTCTCTGCCGTGAAAACGGAAGAAAGCTTTACTCGCCGAGAAGTCAAGCGGGAAGAAATCCCCCTGCAATTTTGGACGAGCGAAGCGCAAAGCGTGGAAGCGACGTTTGCCTTTTCCAAGGACGTGCTCGTTTCCGCACAGGATTGGCTGGGCGTGGAAAACCTGCGTAAAAACGGCGACGAATGGACGGCTTGCGTTTCCCTTCCTTTCGACGATAATCTCATAAGACAAATCCTTGCCTTGGGTGCGGGCGTAAAAGTGCTTTCCCCCGTTTCCTTGCGTGAACGGGTAAAAAATACTGCTCAGGAAATTTTGAAAACGTATCAATAAGAATATTCCGACTTTCTCGCGTCTATAATAATATACGGAGGCGAGCGGTCTATGAAGAAAATTTTATTTACGGGCGGTGGCAGCGCGGGGCACGTAATCCCCAACATCGCGCTCATGGAAGAACTTATTTCCGAGGGCAAAACGGACGTTTGCTATATCGGTACGAACGGGATTGAAAAACGGCTCGTATCCGAGTGGAAAATACCTTTTTTTGAAATCGAATGTCCCAAGCTCGTGCGGGGCGGGGGCTGGGCGGGTGTGAAACGCAATCTAAAAATCCCCTTTGCTTTTCACCGTGCCGTGAAAAAAGCCAAGGAGGGGTTACTCGCATTCCGACCAGACGCTGTTTTTTCCAAAGGCGGTTACGTGGCGTTGCCCGTGATTGCGGCGGCAAAAAAATTAAAGATACCCTGCTACGCACACGAAAGCGATTTCTCGCTCGGGCTTGCCAACAAGCTTTCCGCACGCTCGTGCCGATGTGTGTTTACTTCTTTCCCCGAAACGGCAAAACGACTGAAAAAAGGCAAATACAGCGGTGCACCGCTTCGCCGTAGCGTACTTTCCGCTTCGCGCGCGGAGTCGCGCATACGCCTTGGGATCGGGTTTTCTGAAACGGTGATACTCGTGTTTGGTGGCGGGAGCGGGAGCGAAACGATCAACGCCGCGCTTCGGAAAAATTTAAAAACGCTGACGGAAAAATATTTTATCGTGCACGTATGCGGTAAAGGCAATCTTATCAAGTGCAATCTTAAAAACTATTTACAGTTTGAATATTTTTCGGATATGGGTATATTATACGCCGCTGCGGACGCGGTCGTTTCCCGTGCAGGCGCGGGTACGGTTTTTGAAATTTTAGCGCTCAAAAAACCCGCCTTATTTATCCCGCTCGAAGGGCAAACGCGCGGCGATCAGGCGGAAAACGCGGCGTATTTTCAAAAGAAAGGGTTATGCCGTATTTTACGCCAAGCGGAGATAGAAAACCTACCCAAAGCCTTGGAAAATTTAGTATTCGACGAGGCCTTGAAAGCCCGTCTATACGAATGTGATTTTTCGCAGGGCAACGCAAATATTTTGCGAGAGCTTCGGGCAGTAACGAGCGTATGAGCCGTTTCCACGAATACGATTTGCCTACCTACCGTCCGCAAAAGGAAAAAACCGTGAGAATACGAAAGCAAAGCAGTCGCAAAAAACGACTGCTTTGTATTTTAGTTTGCGTTTTTCTTTTTCTTATCGCCGCGTTTATTTATTTCCAACGCAACGTAACACGCGTACTTATTTCTATTAGCGAAGCAACGATGCGGGCAAGCACGACGGTTGCCGTCAACGACGCGGTATATTATACCCTTTCCGACGAAATGCGCTATGAAGATCTCGTTTCTATCACGCGCGACGAAACGGGCGATATCGTCGCCGTCGCCGCCAACCCCTTAAAAATCAATAAAATTGCCCGCGACACTGCGTCTATTTCGCAATCCAACTTGAAGAATTTGAGTTTGAACGGTATTCCCGTGCCCCTTGGCGCGCTCACGGGCATTGAAGCGTTTGCGGGGCTTGGACCGAGTATTCATTTCCGTATCATTCCCGTCAGTAGCGTTTCTTGCGGGTTTTCTTCCGCGTTTGAAAGCGTGGGTATCAACCAAACCAAACATTCTATCTATCTTAACGTAATTGCGGATATTAGTATCGTAATGCCCTCGCGCACAGAAAATTTCGCCGTGGTGACGGACATTTTAGTGGGCGAATGGGTAATCGTCGGTAGTGTGCCCGACGCGTATTTACAATCGGATATTTTCGGCGACAAAGCCGATCTTTCGCCTTGACGTTAGTTTTTCTTGGTTCGCGAGCGGAAGAGCATTGCCATTAAAAAAGAAAAGATAACCGCCGCGGAAACACCCGCACTCGCCGCGGAAAGCGCGCCCGTGAACGCACCGAAAATCCCCTTTTCCGCGCCCTTGATCGCGCCGTTTGCGAGCAAATATCCAAAGCCGGAAATAGGCACGGTCGCGCCTGCGCCCGCAAAATCCACGAGATATTGATATATGCCTAACCCCTGCAAAACCACGCCTGCAAGCATGAAAATAACGAGAATTTTCCCTGCTGTTAGATCGGTAAAATTGATAACGATTTGCGCGATCATACAAATAAGTCCGCCCACCGCAAACGCCTTTGCAAACGCGAAAAATATTTCTAAATATTGCTCGAACATAACTCCCCCTAAACGTTTTCTATCGTCACGGCGTGACAAATACAGGGAATACTTTCCCCTTGCCCGCTGGATACCGTGGAAAGTAGCGCGCCCGTCGCCGCAAGCAAAACGCGATTAATCTCGCGTTTTTTGAGCTTTTCATAGATATACGAATTAAACACGACGGCACTACACCCTGCTCCGCTCCCGCCTTGAAACTCGTCTTCCACGACGTTATAGATTATCTCCCCGCAATCAACGTGATTGGGGGCTATATCCACGCCCTTTTCAAAGGTAAGATCTTTTAAGATCCTACTGCCCAGCGCACCCAAATCCCCCGTGATGATAAGATCGTAATCGCTGGGTTTTTGCGCCGTATCACGCAAATGGTTGATAATGGTATCCGCCGCCGCAGGTGCCATTGCCGCGCCCATATTGTTCACGTCGGTAATCCCAAAATCCACCACTTTCCCAAGCGTGGCGCAAGTGATTGCGATATCGCTACCTGTTTGTGCGATAAACGCCCCGCCCGCACCCGTCACCGTCCATTGCGCCTGTGGCGGTCTTGTGCAACCAAGCTCCAACGGATAGCGGTATTGCCGTTCCGCCGACGAGAAATGACTGCCCGTTGCCGCAACGATTTTTTTATAATACCCTGCATTGATAAACGCCGCCGCGAGCGCGTAGCTTTCCGCGAGCGTGGAGCACGCGCCGTATACGCCCAAAAACGGGAAATCGAAATCTCGCGCGGCAAAGCTTGCGGAAATAATTTGATTAAGCAAATCCCCAGAGATTAGCAAGTCCACTTGTTTTTCGTCCACACCCGCGTTTTCAATCGCTCTATTGATGGCGTACGTCAACATTTTGCATTCGGCTTTTTCATAGGTGCTTTCGCCGAACGTGTCGTCGGAAAGGGCTTTGTCTACGCACGCGCCCACAACCCCCGCACATTCTTTCGGACCTGCGATCGTGCCCGTTGCCACGATTCTGGGTTTGTTTTTAAAATAGATCGTTTGCATACTTTCTCCTTATAAAAACAAATAAATAATTCCCACGAGCGTGCCCGCAAGCACGCCGAATACGATAATCGGTCCTGCAACGATAAACATTTTCGCCGCCATGCCGTATACAAGCCCTTCCGTTTTAAACTCAATAGCGGGCGAAGCAACGGAGTTGGCAAAACCCGTGATTGGCACGATCGAGCCAGCACCCGCGTTTTTGCCTATTCGATCGTATACGCCAAGCCCCGTGAGCAAAGTACCTAAAAATATGAGCACGACGCTCACCGTGCCCGCAAGCTCGTCGCCTGAAAGGGAGAACACGTATTCAAACATATACCGCAAAAACTGCCCGATCACGCACACAAACCCGCCCACCATAAAGGCGCGGAAACAATTTTTAAAATGTTGCGTAGGCGGATCGAACGAGTTTACGTAAGCGATATAATTTTTATTGTAGTTATCTCTGTTTTTTCCCGTCATTACATACATACCCCGCCGTTTTTATTTTTTTGTTCCACTTTCGGGCTACGGAAAAGCGTTTCTTTTTCTTCACGCGTTTTTCCTTCGCCGTCGAATATTTGTATTTTTTTCATATCCTTACTATGCGGAAAACGCAGGAATTTATGCACGATAAAAAACTCTCCCGATACACTTCGAGAGAGTTTTTTCGTATTTTGATTATAAATAAAATTCTGATTTGGGATCGCGAGCAAACAGTTTGGAAAGCATTTTTTCACAAAGCGCACCGTACGTTTCGCCCTGCTTAAGTTCCCCGTAGCATATATCGTACACCGCGCAAGTGATCGGCAAATCCACGCCGTACTTTTCCCCAAGCGCTTTCATTGCCGCCGCCGTTGGAACACCTTCGGCAAGTTTGGAAAACTTTTCACCCCTTACGAGTTTTTCTCCATACGCTCTATTATGCGAATACGCACTAAATAGCGTGGCTTCGTAGTCGCCCAAATGCGCCAAGCCGTAGGCGGATAGCTCGTTCCCGCCCATAGCTTTAATGAGCCTTGCTACTTCTCGCGCCCCGCGGGACATCAACGAGCCTTTGAGCGAAGCGTAACCGCAACCGTCCAAAATACCCGCCACGATACCCATAACGTTCTTTGCCGCCGCGCCGATTTCCGTGCCGATTAAATCACTGCCGTAATAAAAACGGATAAGATCGCTCCTAAAACTATCCGCAAGAAAGCGTTTGAGCTCGTCGCTAACCGAGTCGATAACCATACAGTTGGGAATACCTTGCGTGAACGCTTGGATATGCCCCGGTCCTACCCAAACGGCGATATTTTGCGCATCTATTCCACTTTCCGTAAGCACCTGAGAAAGGCGTGCACCCGTCGCCACTTCAATACCTTTCATACAAAGCACGAATTTTTTATTAGAAACTTCCTGCTTTACAACGCGCTCCATAAACCCGCGCAAGCCTTGCGAAGAAATAGAAATAATAATAACTTCCGCGTGCGCAATCGCTTTTTCTAAATCACAAGTGAGTGTGATACGGGGATCAAGCGTTACGTATTCATTCTTACCCGTTTGCTTTAAAACGGTGTAGGAATCACCGTTTTCCTCGCCCCACAGACAAACTTCATGCCCGTGTCCACAAAGATACCAAGCGATAAAAGAACCCCAACGCCCACAACCAAGAACGGAGATTTTCATAAGTTTGCCCCCTAAATTTGATTGCGTTCTACAAACGCGCGGGCGAGCGTAACGTCGTCGGTATATTCGATTTCCGAGCCAACGGGAATACCTCTTGACAGGCGCGTCACTTTGATTTCTAACGGTTTAATGAGTTTGGCAAGATACATCGCCGTCGCATCGCCCGATACGTCGGGGTTGGTCGCCACGATCACTTCCTTAACTTCGTTACCATTTAATCTTGCAAGCAGTTCGCGAATACGGATATCGTTTGGTCCAACGCCTGCAAGCGGATCGATCACACCGTGTAACACGTGATATACCCCCTTAAACTCGCGAAGCTTTTCAATCGCCGCCACGTCCTTGGGCTCTTTCACCACGCATATCGTGCTCTTATCTCGGCTACGGCAAATTGCGCACTCGTCTTCTTCTGTGAAATTTCCGCAAATTTTGCAATATTTCACTTTTCTCTTCACGCCGAGAATGGCGTCCGCAAACGCGCGGGCGTCCGATTCCGACATATCAATGATTTTATACGCGTAGCGTTGCGCCGTCTTTTTCCCAACGCCCGGTAATTTGGAAAACTCGTTGACGAGTTTCCCGATCGGTTCAATAAAAATATCCATATTCTTTCCTGTTAGAGTTCATTCACTTGGTATACCGTTAAAACGACGTAGATGCGAGCAAGACGAGAAGAACGTGGTTTTTCCGCAGGGAGTTTACTTTGCGTAAACGAGCAAGGGAAAACGCAAGTTCGACGAAGTATTGCGACGTATATACGTGGTTTTTAAAGCATTCCGCCGAGTGAGCCCATATTACCATACTTGCCCATTTTTTCTTCGTAGACTTTGTCTGCTTTGGCGTAACCGTCGTTGATCGCCGCCATAATCAAGTCTTCGAGCATTTCCACGTCTTCGGGATCAACGATACTTTCGTCCAGCTCAATCCCGTTGATAATTTTTTTTGCGTTCATATACACGACGACCGCTTCTCCCGCCGCCGTTCCCACTACTTCCCAATCGTCGAGAAGTTGTGCCGTTTTCTCCATTTCTTCCTGCATTTTTTGTGCTTGGCGCATCAAATTTTGCATATTGTTATTTCCGCCTTTAAACGCTGACATTTTCTTTTCCTCCGTTATTTGATTTGAATATTCACACCTTGAAAGGTATTTTTAATTTCTTCTATTTTATCGTTGAAATCGTCCGCTTTTTTGCCTTTTTGCCGAATCGCAAACCCGTCCGCGTTTATCCCCACGACTGCAAACGATTCCCCTAAAATTGCGTAGTGTTCGGGTTTTGTAAGCGAACGGTAGATGGTGTCGCTATCCGTATATAAAACGAATACGCCGTCTTCATACGCATAATCAAGATCCATACAAATGGTGAACAGCACACCGCTTTTACCCGTTTTTCTTAAAGCACGCAAGAACGCTCCAAACGCTGATTTCGCATCCCCCTGCACGGCAGGGCGCATAGGCTTTTGCGCGGGCGCAGGCTCGGGTGCTTTTTCCACAGGCGGTGCGTCGAAATATACGTTCCCGCCCGTTGTTTCTTCGTCGGGGGGTGCGTCCATTACGGGGGCGAACTCTTCCACGATTTCTTCTTTGGGTGGTTCTTCTTTCACGGGCGCGGGCACTACTACGGGTGTTACAGGCGCAAAAGCTACTCCCTTTTGTAAGCTTTCTTCTATCTTTGCTACACGTGCAAACAACGAATTGATATCATAGTCCGTTTGAGGCATACTCGCTTTCAGCACCGCCGTTTCAAACAAAATACGCGGCGACGCGGAATATTTTAAATCCTGTTCCACACCCGCAAAAATCTCGCAAACGCGGAGCAATCTATGCCCGTCCGTTTCACGGGCAAGCGCGGAAATTTTATCATATGCGCTATCGGGCAAAGCAAGGATATTTTTTCCGTCGCGACAGGTTTTCGCCACCGTGCACGCGTTGAAAAAGTGCATCATATCTTTCACGAGCGTGCTTACGCTTTTGCCCGCGGATAAAAAAGCTTCCGCTTTTTCAAACGCCCTGCCTGCATCTCCCCCAAGCATAGCCGCACCCAGCTCAATCACCGCATCAAAATCGGCACTGCCAAGCACCGACGTTACGTCTGCATAGGTGAGCGTACCCGTCGAATAGGAAACGCAGGTATCGGCAATGGAAAGCATATCCCGAACGCTCCCCGCTCCCGCGCGGGCGATCGCGGAGATTGCCTGTTTTTCGTATTTTTTACCGATACTGTCCAAAACGAACCGCAAGCGTTCTTCTAAATCTTCTTGGGGAATGAGTTTAAAATCAAAGCGCATACAACGGGAAAGAATGGTTGCGGGAATTTTCGCACTCTCCGTCGTTGCCAGAATGAACACCGCGTGCGCGGGCGGTTCTTCCAGCGTTTTGAGCAGGGCATTAAACGCGCCCGTCGAAAGCATATGCACTTCGTCGATAATATATACTTTATATTTTCCCGCAACGGGCGGATATTGCACTTTTTCCCGCAAATCGCGCATTTCGTCCACGCCGTTATTCGACGCCGCGTCGATTTCGGAAATATCCAAGTTGGAAGGATCGGCAAGCGCTTTACACGCCGCGCATTTACCGCACGGCGAGCCGTTTATGGGCGAGGCACAGTTGATGGATGCGGCGAATATTTTTGCAATACTCGTCTTGCCCGTACCGCGCGGGCCGCAAAACAAATACGCGTGCCCGATTCGCCCCGTCGCGATTTGATTTTTAAGTACCGTTACGATATGTTCCTGTCTTACGACGTCGTTTAAGTTCGTCGGTCGAAACATTCTATACAGTGCCAAATACGCCATAATCTTCTCCTTTTATTTGGATAACGCCACGCGCAATTTTTTCCTGCTTCTTTGCACCGCGTTATCCACGCTTTTCATACTCTTTCCCGTCTTTTTACAAATTTCCAAGTATGAAAACCCGTCTATATACATAGTAAAAATATCCAGCTCGAATTTAGAAAGTACGTCTCGCATGATCCCGCGAATTTCTTCTTCCTGCTCAATGGCAATGAGTATATCGTCGGGCGAAAGCTCCTTGGAAACTTGCCCAACCGCCAAATCAGCGGAAATACTGTTATTAAAAAGCGCGTTTTTCTTTGCGTTTGCCTTTTTCACGGCGTCTATAATTTTATTCAACACGCAAAGATAAGCAAAGTTTTTAAAGCTCTTTCCACTCTTTTCTCCGCTATAATTGCGTATTGCCAAAAATAGCCCCATACTACCTTCTTGGATCAAATCTTCCGTTTCTCCGCCAACGAGAAAAAACCGACGCGCACGGCTTCGCACGAACGCACCGTAGCGAACGATAAGTGCTTCGGTTGCCTGTTCGTCGCCCTTTTGCGCAAGCGATACGAGTTGTTCGTCCGTTTGTTTTTTCTGCATACAATCCCCTTATAATCTCGTTTTTAACACTTCGTAGGCGGCGATTCCCAAGGCGATAGACGCGTTGAGTGAATTGACTTTACCCTGCAAAGGCAGCGACACCACTTTATCGCATTTTTCCTTGGTCAAACGCTTAACCCCGCTATCTTCGCCCCCGACGACGAGTGCGACGTTCCCTGCAAAATTTTGCTTATAGATATCTTCGCCGCCCGCTTCAAGCGCGTATACCCAATACCCGTTTTTTTGCAAAAGCTCCACCGCTTGGTTTAAGTTGGATACTTTCGCTACCTTCATATGCTCCGCCGCGCCCGCGGAAATGCGAATAACGCTTTCCGTCACGCTTGCACTGCCGTTTCGCTGTATCACCACACCGTCCGCGCCCGCGCACTCGGCTACACGGATAATACTGCCAAGGTTATGCACGTCTTCAATGCTGTCGCAAAGCACGATAAACCCGCCCTTGTCGCTTTTTTTGTTTTGGATTATATCTTCCAAATCGTAATATTCATAATCGGTAGTGAATGCAATCACGCCCTGATGACGGCGCGTTTGGCTTTCTTTATCCAACGCGCGTTTATCCACGAATTGCACGCGCACGTTCTTTTTTCTCGCTTCCGCAAAAATACGCCCAAGCGAGCCCTGCGCGTCCTTTTCCATTAAAATTTTATCAATGTTTTTGTCCGTTTTCAAAAGTTCGATAACGGCGTTTCTTCCTTCCGTTTTCATAAAATTATCCTTGTATCACGGTTTAAACGACGTCACCGCGGCTTGTCCTTTCAAAAGTTCTTTATCGGTGAGCGCAAGAAGCTCTTCTATTCGCTCGTCGTTGCCGATCAAATGCAAATACCCAAGCACCGCTTCAAAGCCCGTCGAACGGTTATATTCCGCCGCGTCCGCGTTTTTACTTTTCGTTGCCTTCTTTGCGTTCCTGCCCCGACGATAGATTTCTTCTTCCCGCTCGGAAAATAAGGGGAGTATTTTTTCTAAATACGCGCTTTGTCCGCGCGCCGATTCCAATCTCGCCGCAGCGCGCTGAAACTCGGACGCCTTTCCCTCGCCCGATCTCACAAGTTGTTCCCGCACCCACAGCGAATATACCGCGTCGCCTAAAAAAGCGAGCACCACGGGATTGACAAGTCCTGCTTGAGTTTCCGTCATTTTCGCCACTTCCGTTTTTTTCTACCTTATATTATAACATAACGGACGGGAAATTACAAGCACTTTTTATCATTTTATACACTCAAATACGCAAGAATCCCCGCTGTGATATTTTCCGCGATACGCTGTTGCCAAGTTTCGCTTATAAGCAAGCGTTCGTCTTCCGCATTCGACAAAAAACCACACTCCACGATCACCGACGGGCAGGAAACGCAATCGAGCATAAAATATTCCGCACCCGTTTCCTTTCTGTTTTTCACGTTTTGCTCGGCGTATAAGCCGTTGAGCTTGGACTGCAAACAATTTGCAAAAAGCTTTGAGCTTTCATCATTTTTTCGATAAAACACCTGCGCACCGCGCGGGGAGCGCGTAGGGTATAAGTTTTGGTGTATGGATACGAGCAAAGACGGGTTTGCATCGCTTGCAATCTCTTTGCGTTTTTGCATATCCCGTTTCTTAAATCCCCGCGTTGCCACCCCGTACAGCCCTTCCTGCGTTTTTCGAGTGAGCACGATTTCAAAACCCGCATCTTTCAACTTTTCAGCCGTTTTCAAAGCGATTGCAAGGTTGAGATCGCTTTCTTTTGCACCCGTTTTTTTGCCCGTAACCCCGCCGTCCACACCCCCGTGTCCAGCGTCTATGACAATACACATCGCGCTATCCGCAGCCGAAAACACGGTTTTTGGCGCGGTCAACGCGCGAAAACAAAGCCCCACTGCCGTTACAAAGCTTATTACTACCACCAAAAGCGTCGTTATCATAGTCTTTTTCATACTGTATCGTATGCGAATGCAAATAAAATTAGAACGGGGCGTACCCCCGCCCCGTTCCTTATTACATAAATTTCAACTGCGTACCTTCCAAACGGCAACAATATTCCGTTTCGGGGTCTTTGCCCGTGGTTAATGAAGATATTTCCCGCTCAGGCGGCGGTAAGTTTTCACCGTCAGGCATAGGCGGTAAAATTTCTTCCGCGGGCTGTTCCTGAGGCGGTGCTTGTTTTTCCGCAAACGTTTCCGAAATTTCCGCGTCCGCTTCTTTCGTCCATTGCGTATAAATCTCCCACGCGTGATCGGTTACAATTCTTGCAACGCCCGCTTCTTTAAGCCGTTTAAATTCTTCCGTATCTTCCACGCCTGTAACTTCTAACTTACACCCGTTCGTAAGGTCCATACGAAAGCGTTCGCAACCCTTAAAATAAGGCACGCTGAAATATTTCGCGCCCACTTCGCACGCAAGCCTTGCCACCCTGCAAACGGGCGTACTCACCTGTGTGTTTTCCACGCGCACTTTGAGCGTGGCTTTGCCCGCGGCGCGTTTCACGCGACGTATCTCTTTGCGAATTTCGCTATACCTGCAACCGTCTATCAAGCTCGGCGTGATACAAAGCGTGATCTCGCCTGCTTTTCTTTTCACCGCCTGACGCGCTTCGTAGGCTTTGACCTTAGCGAGTGTTTCCCCGCTCACTCCCACCGCACAATCAATTTTTACCTTGCTCCCCGCAAGATAATACACCGCTTGATTGATTTTGGAAAGGGGGAGCTTGACGGCGATTTGTTTGAGCCGTACTGCCCGTTCGCACACCCGTTGCACGTCTTCGCCCTGCATCATTGTACCCGCCGACGAAGAAATAGCCGAAGTGATTTCCTGCTGTTTTTTACGGCGCAGATACCCCCGATACTCTTCCGCGTCCTTGGGCGATAACATCACGCCAAACGTAGGCGTTTCGTTGTCTTTGGTAGGTGTTTTCGTTGTCGTTTTCGTTTCCATACTTCAAGTATGCGACAAACCCGTCCCGTTTATTCCCTTTTTTCCCAATTTATGACAAAGAAATTTTTGTATACTTTCCTTATGAATATTCTATCCGCTTCGCCCGCGCTTGGGATTGTTTGGGCGAGTTTACTCTTTATCCTTTGTTTTTTATTCGTACATATCGCAAAGCTGGCGCGTTTGGGTTGGAAATACCGTAAAACGCAAAACACGCCCGAAAAACCGACCGCGCCCGCGCCAGCACCCGAAAAGAAAGCCCCTGCGGAAGAAAAACCGCAAGAGCCTGTTTATTATATCGTGGAGAAAAAACGCCGCGCGAAAACGACTTTCTCCGAGCCAAAACAAATACGCTTTAAATGATCATTCAAGCTCGCCCGTTTTATCGTTGAACTTTTGCATATTTTCCCCGTCCGCCCAAAGCCGTTCGAGATGATAAAAAAGCCGTGTTTCGTCGTTAAAGATATGCACGATCACGTCGCCGTAGTCCACGACCGCCCAACGCCCGTCGCGAACGCCTTCCGTGCGCGTAGGCACAAGCCCTAAATTTTTCTCTACAAGCTCTTCCACGCGTTCGCCCATTGCTTTGATTTGGGGCGCGTTCGTACCGCTTGCAAGCACGAAATAATCACAAAGATCCGTCTTTTCACGCACGTATAACGCGATAATATCTTTACCGCGTTTATCCGCAAGCGCCTTGCACACTTCCACCGCCAGTTCTTTGCTTGATACTTGTTTATTTTCCATTTTCTTTCTCCTTATAAAAATAATACGCTTTTTCCGTGAGCGGGTATATCTCCCCGCCCTTTTCTTTTAGATGCCAAACCGTTTGTTCAAGAGCCAAACGTAAACATTCGTCTATACCGCCTTTTTTTAGATACAGCGCCCGAAGTCTTTCTACCCCCGCAAAGTCCCGTCCTTCTTCCACCATATCCGCAAGGAAAATAATTTTTCCAAGCGTCGTCATATTCTCTTTTCCGCTCGTATGGAAACGGATTGCGTCGAGCACTTCGCTATCGTTTATACCAAAATGCGTTTGCGCCAAATACGCGCCTGTGAACTGATGCAATACAGGCTTGGGCACTTGTCCAAAAGGCGCAAGTTCAAAACCTGCAAGCAGCGGACTGTCCGTTGGCAAATTTTTTGCGCAATCGTGAAAGAGCGAAGCTTGTATCGCCTGCCGTTCGGAAACACCTTCCATCACCGCTTTTTTCGCGGCTATTTCCGCTACGCGAAGGGAATGTGCTTTTCTATCGGGTTTTTCCAGCGCAAGCGCGTCTTTTGCGCCCGCAATTTCATATAGACCGTGTTCTTTTATATAGCTTGCAAGCTTATCACCGACAAACCCCGCGATATCTTCGCCCGCGCCCGCGCGCACGCGGATTTTCGTGGACGAAACGTCTTTGCCCTGATAATCAATAACCGCAAAATCGCAATCAAACAGCGCGCGGAATTTTTTGCGTTCTTCTTCTATCCAACCGTGTTTTTCCGCTCGCGCCACGACGGCGAGCGTCGCGTTTTTCAAAATATCTAACGGATTTTTCCAAGTGGGAAAGTCGCGCAGCATATCCGTGCCGACGATAAAAAACAACTCGTCGTTTTTATAAAGCGATTTGAAATGCCGACAGGTGAGATAGGTATAACTCGTACCCCCTTGCAAAATTTCAAAATCGCTCACTTCCACTTTATTTAGACGTTCAAAAGCCAAACGGCAAAGCGCCAAACGCTCGCTATCCTTTGTCAGCGTTTTTCCTTTTTTGTGCGGGGGGCAGGCGGCGGGAACGATTATCAGCTTGTCCAATGCAAGCGATCCAATTGCGTGCTCTACAAGGTGGATATGTTCCAAATGCACGGGATCGAAAGATCCGCCGAAAACGCCTATCCGCATAGCCAAACTCCTTTTTTATTGATTATACTATATATTTGCCATTTTTTCAAGTTTAAAAAGAAAAAAACTTGTCAAAAATGCAAATATGAAAAAATCAGCTTATTTTTCCGACGTACTTTTTTCTTTCCTACTCGTCGCGTTGATCACCTTATTGCTTTTTCGGCATTTTTCTTTATCTCTTGCGCTGTCTTTCCCGCTTGCATTTTTATGCGGACTGCTTTCCGCGTGCGCCGTTTCCGCACTCTTGAAAAGCAAGCGCAAAAATCTTGACCTTAAAAAATCCGACGAATCGCAAAAACGAAAACTGCTCTTACATCTTGCCCTGCTTTCCCCGCAAGCGCAAACAAGCTTTTTTAGCCAAGTGCTCACCGCCAACCGCGTTTCTTGCCTGCGCCTGTCCACCGACGATACACTCTATTCGCTCTTCTTCCGTTTCTCGCCCGTTTCTGCCGACGAGATCGCTACGCTATTTAGACAAAAAACGGCAAAAGCAAAATGCGTGCTTTGCGACCGTATCGAAGACGAGGCGAAAAAGCTTTGCGCCGTTTTGGATATTCGCGTGAAAACGGGCGAAGAAGTGTATGCACTCGTAAAAGAACGAGAACTGCTTCCCCAAAACTATTTAGGCGAAGAAACTCCCCCCGATAAAACCAAACGACGGCTTCAAACGGCGTTTTCCAAAACGAATAGCCGTCGGGTTTTCATCTCAGGATTTCTACTTCTTTTGACAAGCCTTTTCACGCCTTTTCGCGTGTATTATCTTATCTTCGCGTTTATCTTGTTTCTCGCTTCGCTACTTATTCGCATTTTTGGATATTCGTAAACGCTTCGCCCAAATATTCTATGGTATCTCTTGCCGTAAGCGAATATTCGCCGTATTTTTCCATAGCAAGCTCCGCCGCTTTACCCGTCAAATACGCGCCCGCACAAGCGGCGTCAAGACCCGAAAATCCGCACGCACAAAGGGACGCGATCACACCCGAAAGCACGTCGCCGCTGCCACCTTTGGCTTGCCCTGCACCGCCCGCGGTGTTTAAGAATATCTTCTCTCCGTCCGTAATCGTCGTCACGGCGTTTTTGAGCAATACGCTCACGCCGTGTTTTTTCGCAAAACCCGTCGCCGCGTATAACCCGTTTTCCAAAATCGCGGAAGTTTTTTGCGACGTAAATCTTGAAAATTCTTTTACGTGCGGTGTGATCACGACGTCGCATTTTTTCTTGGCAAACACGTTATCAATCTCTTTCGCGCAATAGACTGCCAAAGAGTTGAGCGCATCCGCGTCTAATACGAGCTTACCCGTGTAATTTTCAATCAAATATTCCGCGCCCTTGGCAACGTCTTTGCTCACGCCCATACCCATACCGTAGGCGATACTGCTATATCCAAGCAATCTATCCAGCTCCGCATCTTCAAAATGCATTTTCGTACCCTTGCAAAGGGGAACGAGCAACGCTTCGGGGGCTTTGAGCATATATTGCGGTAGAAGCTTTGCAGGGGTAAACAAGGTCGTATACCCTGCACCTGCGCGCAAGCACGCCGCCATAGCCAAATATGCCGCGCCCGTATACTCTTTACAGCCTGCCACGATCGCCGCTTTTCCATAGTCGCCTTTGTTCGTGTTACGTTTACGGTGGGGTAATAAACCCGCCACGTAACCGCTATTTAAAAGGGTAGCGTAATTGCCGTTCGGAAAGACAATCCCGATATCCGCGCGGAGCACTTCGCCCGCGTAGTCGATACCGTCCCCGAAATACACGCCCGCCTTCACTTCGCCAAGACACAGCGTTTTATCCGCTTGCACCGCAATTTCACGCACGCAACCGTTGTCGCCGTCTACGCCCGAGGGAATATCCGCCGCAAGCACTTTCGCGCCTTGTGCTTTTAAGGCGTTGATACCCGCAATCGCTTTTTTCATCGGCTCGGACAATTCGCCATGGAAGCCCGTACCCAGCAAGCAATCGACAACGAGCGAATACCCATTTTTAGGCATTTGCGTAAGTATTTTTCCGCCAAGCTGTAAAAATCGGTTTTTCGCTTCGGCACATTCCGCACTCGTCTTTTCCGCAAAAAACACAACGTCCGCTTCTTGCCCGCGCTTTGTCAAAATTCTCGCGCAAACAAACCCGTCCCCGCCGTTGTTTCCGCCGCCGCAAACGACGAGCACTCGTTCGCGTATACGTTTTCCGCGAAGATCGAGCATATTTTCCGCCTCGTCCGCAAGTGCCGCCCCCGCACGCTTCATAAGCTCTAATCCATTTACGCCCTTTGAAGCGATGGTGTATGCGTCCGCTTCTCGCATTTGTGAAGTCGTTACAATTTTCATAAAGTTTCCCCCAACCTTATCGATATTTCTGCCGCGACGAAACGTTCTTCTTCCCCCCGCTCCGTCAAAACGGTCAAACCACCTTGTTTATCCACGGAAACAAGCGTAACTTTTTTCGCCGTTTCCCCGCAAACGAGCGTCGCTTTTTTGCCCATAAAACCAACGTATTGCAAATATTCGTCCACCGTGTGCGTTTTTTTGAGTTCTTCTATCAAGCGTTTTTCCACTTGCTTTCTATCAAACTCTTTTTTTCCTGCTTTCGACATCGTCGTTGCGATATCTAAAAGCTCCGCGGGCAACTCGTTGTTCACGTTCAGCCCAATCCCCACCACGCTACTATCCACGTTTTGTCCTGAAAAGGTATTTTCAATGAGTATTCCGCATATTTTCTTCCCGTCCACGAAAATATCGTTCGCCCATTTAATGACGGGCGAAAATCCAAAGCTTTCCAGCGTTTTCACCACCGCCACCGCCGCGTTTGCCATAATCAAAAACGCGTCCTTTGCGGGGAAATTTTCATAAAAAGTCAAAACGGACAAATACACCCCGCCCGTTTCCGAAGAAAAAGACCTGCCTTTCGTTCCTTTCCCCCCGCTTTGCCGATAAGCAATCGCAATACGGTTTTGCCTATCCTTGCGTTTTTCCTTTACGTATTCGTTGGTGGATGCAATCTCGTCAAAGTATTCTATTTTCCAAACCTTTTCCCCGTTCATTACATACCTGCTCGCCTGTTTTAGTCTTCTAATTCGCCAAACTCCGTCAACGCCGAACGGGCGATTTCATAATCGTAGCCCTTACCCATAAGGTAACGGAAAGCTTTCACGAGCGTTTCTTTATCCGCCGTTTTACCGCGCATATATTTTTGCAACAGGGCAAGCGCGGCGTTTTCTTGCGACTTTTCGTCAAGCTGTGAAAGTGCGCCGTCGATCTCGTCGTCGGAAATTCCTTTGGCTTTAAGCTCCATTTTAATCAAACGTCCGCCCTTTTTCGCGCCCGCATGTGCCACGTAGGACTTGGCATACTCGCCGTCGTTGATAAAGTTATAGCCTTGCATTTTCTCCACGACGTAATCGCAAACGGCGGGAAGATACCCTTTTTTTGCTAAAAACGAGCGAATCTCCTTTTCCGTTTTCGCCGTAGCGGAAACGTGCGTAAGCGCTTTATCCAGCGCCGCCGCCTTTTCGCCGTCGAGTTGGATTTGCCCTAAAAATTCTTCGCTGACGGTCATTCCCGTCTTTAAACGGTGCTTGATTGCAAGCTCCAAGGAAAGCCCGCAATAAAATCTTCCGTCCACGTAGATATTGCAACGCGTTTTGTCTTTGACCTGTGGCGTGATACCCGTGATTTCATTCATAACATTATTATACCCCATTTAACAAAAAATGTCAACGCTTGCTAAGCAAAAATAAAACAAACTGCCGTGAATATATTTACTTTTTCAAAAAAATATGATACAATACAATAGGAAAGGAACATTTTCCAAAGGAGAGATACATATGAAATATCATACCGTAGATTTACAAGGCTTTGAAGCACAACTTCCTATTCTCACGCTCCCTGGCGGCGTTGGGATTGCGTTTTTCAATTTACACGGCGACAGCGAAATGACCGAGCATTGCGCGAAAAAGCTTGCGGAAAAACTCACGGATTGCGAAGTGATTATCACCGCGGAAAGCAAAGGCTTACAACTTGCCCATTGCGTGGCGAGAGAACTTGGTCAACGTTTCTACGCCGTGGCGAGAAAGAGTAAAAAACTGTATATGCAGGACGGCATTGAAGTAACGATCGAGTCTTCTATCACCACGGGTAAAGAGCAAAAGCTCTACCTTTCCAAGCACGACGTGGAACTTCTCAAAGGTAAAAAGGTAGGTATCGTGGACGACGTAGTCTCCACGGGCGCGTCCTTGTCGGGACTTGAATCGCTCGTGAAAAAAGCGGGCGGGATTATCACCAAAAAAGCGTTCGTGCTGGCAGAGGCGGACGCTGCGGATCGCGACGACGTGGTGTATCTTGCCAAAATTCCTTTATTTTAGGAGGTAATTATGTCAGAAGAAACCAAGAAAAAAGGCGGATTTTTCGGGAAATTTATCGCCCTGCTTCTCGGCTTTATTTTAGGTATCATTGCAGGTTTGGGCGGGCTTGTCGGTGCAGGATATTATATTGCCAAGAAGAAAACCCCCAAAGATTTATTTGACCTTGCAAAAGTGGATTATTCTTCTTATTTAACCGAAGAATACGCAACCAAAACCGTATGGGATATGCTCGGCGCAACGTGGGGCGCAGTCAAAGGCTTGAGCGGAAACGGAACGTTTGGCAATCTTGCCGCCATTTCTCCACTCGTAGAAGACAAAATTTCCGCGTTTGCTAACAGCGCAAAAGAGACGTACGGGGTAGAACTCAACGCGGACGGCGCGCTGATGAACGTGCCTTTTTCTAAGCTCAACGAGCATATCCGCGATTGCATTAAAAACACTCCCGCAAGTGAAATGTTCGCCAAGTTCGGGAGCGGAAACAAGGTGCTTACCGCCCTTTGCTACGGTGTGGAAAACGAAGATTATATCGTCGTGGACGGCGAAATTTTGTCTATTGGCAGCTATAAGCCTATGACGGTGGGCGATTTTGCAGGCGAAGGCTTGGCGGAACAGCTCAAAAGACTGCCTTTGGATTCGATTATGGAAGTGAAAACCACGGACAAAATCACTTGCACGCTTGCCTATGGTCAGGAACACCGCTACACGATCACCGACGGCAAGGTTACGATGAACCAACGCAAATACACGCTCGTAGAAACGACGGAGGCTAAGACGTTCTTCGACGAAGACGGAAAGCAAGTTGAATGTACGGCGTTACAAGACGGAGATATTTACAAGCTCACGTTCGCAGACGAAAGCGTGCAATATCTTTCCAAAACGGCGTACGTTATACCCGAAACGGAACAAACGCAACCGCAATCGGTGGAAGAAAACGCGTTTTACTACGTATATTCCGACGAGGCTTGCAAAGCTCCCGTACGTTATAAAAAGACGACGATCGGCGATTTGCAAGACGATTCCGCGGCGGTTATCAATAATATCTCGCTCAAAGACGCGCTTTCCGTAACCCCGCAATCACACAGTATGTTGATTGCCCTTGCGTGCGGTGAAGAGAACGTCCACTTCGATTACGTATACGATCAAACGACGGGCGAGAAAACGGATATTCAAATGAAAACGCCCCCGCGCACGATCGGAGATCTTCGTACCAACTCCAAAGGTCTTATCGACGACATTTATTTAACGAGCATCATCACACCCAAAACGGACAATAAAATTATTATGTATTTGCTCTACGGTCGTGAAGGCGTACACTACGAGCTTAAAGACGGACAGCCCAAACCTCTTCAAAAACAGGTTGGGGTATTTGAAAACAAAGTCTACAACGAATACGGCGAACTGATTGCAAACGCCGCCGTGGACGGTTTGAACTATATCCAATACGCCGACGACAATACGACGGAGCTTGCGCGCTATAAACTTTCGGCGATTGCAGGCAAAACGATTGCCGTGACCGTACCCCCCGCCACCCAAGGCGGAGAAAGCACGAAAATGGACGCACCCGCGTATTACGTTTTCAACACGGACGATACGAAAGTCGAATACACGCGCAC
>JAZOPU010000135.1:0-2825 GCA_045655705.1 Candidatus Scatosoma sp. | reverse complement strand
GCTTTCGTTTGTTCGTTCTCGCAAATACCTTCGCGGATATATCTATCCAAAACGGCATAGGTAAAGCCTAAATTGTCTTCGTCCGTTTTTCCGCTCAATCCGTCCGAGGGCACTTTTTCCACGAGATCAATAGGCAAGCCTAAATATTTGCCGATCTCTTTCACTTCTCGAACGACGAGTTTTCCAAGCGGGGAAAAATCGCCCGCCGCGTCGCCGTAGCGCGTGGAGTAGCCCACGTAATCTTCCGAATAATTGCAAGTGTTCGCCACCCGTCCGTTTCTCGATTGCGACACCGCATACAGCGTTGCCATACGAAGCCTCGGGGGGAGATTGACGATTGTTTGTCGGCTTGCTTCCACGCCCGCCGATTGCAAGCAAGAGAGCACGCCTTGATATGCATCTTGGATATTGCAGGTATAATTTTCAATGCCAAGGTGCGCAACGAGTTTTTTAGAACAGTCGATATCGCTTTGCTCGCCGTTTGGCATAAGCACGCCGATAACGCGCTCTTTCCCAAGCGCTTGCACGCAAAGCGCGGCAACCACCGACGAGTCTTTCCCGCCTGAAATGCCGATAACGGCGTTGCAGTCTTTCCCGTTTTTGTCAAACCAATCGCGAATCCACGCAATCAGGGCTTCCGTTGTTTTTTTTACGTCGAACATAGTCTTGCCTTTATTATGTCTAATTTTTTATTCACTAATACCAAACAGCAACTCGCCGTAGGTAGGGAAGGGCCAATAGTCCGCGGAAACGATATTTTCCAGCTTATCCACCGCCACGCGAAGTGCGTGCATTTTATCAAGCACGTCATCTTTATAAGCGCGTGCACGCGCCGTGACGTCCGTTGTCGTGCCTGTTTTATTCAGCGCCGTTTGTAACGCTTTCACGCTCTCGTAAGCTTGTTTTTGAAGCGCGGAAATTTGCGTGAGCATTTCTTTTTCGTAAGACGCGTCTAAGCTATCGCAAACTTCGCGCTTGGAAAGAAGCGTGGAACAAAGCGTTTGTGAGTATTCGCTAACCGCAGGCAGAATATCTTTGAGTGCCATATCCACCATTGTGCGCGCTTCGATTTCTATTAAAGAACAATAGCTTTGGAGCAAAATTTCATAGCGCGAATACATTTCCTTTTCCGTGTATACTTTGTGTGAAGTGAAAAGGTCGATATTCTTTTGTTTCAAGAAATAGGGCATAGCGTCGGGCGTGGAGCAAAGATTGAGCAGTCCGCGCTGTTTCGCTTCTTCCAGCCATTTATCGTCGTATCCGTTGCCGTTGAAAATAATGCGCTTGTGCGCCGCGCACGTGCGTTTGATAAGATCGTGCAGTGCGGAAGAAAAATCTTTCGCGCTTTCCAGCTCGTCGGCGTAGCGTTTTAAAATTTCCGCCACCGCCGTGTTGAGCACGACGTTGCAATCGGAAATGGACGCGGACGAACCGAGCATACGGAACTCGAACTTATTGCCCGTGAACGCAAAGGGGGAAGTACGGTTTCTATCCGTCGTGTCCTTGGGGAATTTGGGCAGGGTATGTACGCCGACGCGCAAAAGCTCTTTCTCGCGAGCGTCGTACGCCGTGCCTTTTTCGATTGCTTCCAAAATTTCCGTCAGCTCGTCGCCAAGGAAAATGGAAACGACGGCAGGGGGTGCTTCGTGCGCGCCAAGACGGTGATCGTTGCCCGCGCTTGCCACCGACACGCGGAGCAAATCTTGGTATTCGTCTACCGCTTGGATCACCGCGCAAAGGAATAATAAAAATTGCGCGTTGTCTTGCGGGGTTTCGCCAGGATTGAGCAGGTTTACGCCCGTATTTGTCGAAAGCGACCAGTTGTTGTGTTTACCGCTACCGTTCACGCCTTGGAAGGGCTTTTCATGAAGTAAGCATACAAAATCGTGCTTTTTGGCGATTTTTTGCATAATTTCCATCGTCAACTGATTGTGATCGGCGGCGATGTTCGTCGTGGTGAAAACGGGTGCAAGCTCGTGCTGGGAAGGCGCGGCTTCGTTGTGCTCGGTCTTGGCAAGTACACCCAGTTTCCAAAGCTCTTCGTCTAAATCTTTCATAAACGCTTGCACGCGCGGTTTGATTACGCCGTAGTAGTGGCTTTCCACTTCCTGTCCTTTGGGCGGTTTGTCGCCAAAGAGCGTGCGCCCCGTATAGGTAAGGTCTTTGCGTTTTCTAAAAAGATCTTTATCCACAAGGAAATATTCCTGTTCAGGACCAACCGTCGTTCTGACGGAAGTTACTTCTTCGTTTCCAAACAGTTTCAAAACGCGAAGCGCTTGCTTGCCGATCGTTTCCATCGAACGGAGCAAGGGCGTTTTCTTATCGAGCGCTTCTCCGCCGTAGGAACAAAACGCGGTGGGAATACAAAGTACGCCGTCTTTGATAAAAGCGTAGGAAGTAGCGTCCCAAGCGGTGTAGCCGCGCGCCTCGAACGTGGCGCGTAAGCCTCCCGAGGGGAAAGAGGACGCGTCCGTTTCACCTCGAACGAGCTCTTTGCCTGAAAACTCCATAATCACTTTTCCGCCCGCGTCGGGGGAAATAAAGCTGTCGTGCTTTTCGGCGGTGATGCCCGTCATCGGTTGAAACCAATGCGTAAAATGCGTTGCGCCAAGCTCTACCGCCCAATCTTTCATGGCAGTGGCAACGGCGTTTGCAACGGATAAATTCAGACTTCTGCCGTGTTCTATCGTGCGTTTTAAACTTTCGTAAACGTCGGGCGCAAGGCGCGATTTCATTACTTCGTCGTTAAAGACCATACACCCAAAATAATCGGATACGAGCTGCATAAGTATTTCTCCTGTGCGTGAAATGTAAAATAAACGTAG
>JAZOPU010000134.1:0-5687 GCA_045655705.1 Candidatus Scatosoma sp. | reverse complement strand
GTTTTGCAAAGGGAAACGAGTTTTTCCATCGTTACCGCTCTCTTTTCAGCCATAAGTTAAACCTCTTTGTAAAAATTTGTTTTTCTTATTATACGATATTTTTCCCAAACAGTCAAATGAAAGCAAGTTTTTTTAGGGATTTTTTTCAAAAAAGAGTGGTGTTTTTCTTGCTCGCACAAAAAATCCAAAAAAATTGCGCGTATTCGAGAAAAAAATCGGTTTTTTTTGGCGGTGAACTATTTCTTTTTTTGAAAATATATGTTATAATGTAGGTTGAGAAAAAAAGTTATTTTTACAAACGGAGGAAACTATGCTTTCGGATATCGAAATTGCGGAAAGTGCAAAACTTATCGACGTGCGCAAGGTCGCGGAAAAGTTAGGGCTTGACGAAAACAGTTTAGAACTCTACGGAAAATATAAAGCCAAACTCTCTTTGCCCCAAAACGCCGAGCGCAAAGCCAAACTCATTTTGGTAACGGCGATCAACCCCACGGCTTCGGGCGAGGGGAAAACCACCGTGTCGATTGGTCTTGCCGACGGACTTTCCAAGATCGGCAAAAAAGCCTGTCTGGCACTGCGCGAGCCGTCGCTCGGACCTGTGTTCGGTATCAAAGGCGGTGCGGCTGGCGGCGGATACGCACAAGTCGTGCCTATGGCGGATATCAATTTACATTTTACGGGTGATTTGCACGCAATCACGGCGGCGAATAACCTGCTTTGCGCGCTTATGGATAACCATATTTTCCGTGGCAACGCGCTTAAAATTGATACGAACAACGTCTATTTCCACCGTTGTATGGATATGAACGAACGCGAGCTTATCAATATCACGATCGGTAGACAGGGCAGGGGCGTGGAGCGCGAAGACCATTTCGACATCACCGCTGCAAGCGAGATTATGGCGGTATTGTGCCTTGCGACGGATATTGCGGACTTGAAAAAACGGCTCGGGAATATTATCGTGGGCTTGAATACGGACGGCGATTTCGTTTATGCGCGCGATATCCCAGGCGCTGTTGGATCTATGGCGGTGCTTTTAAAAGATGCGATGAAACCCAATCTCGTGCAAACGCTTGAACATACGCCCGCAATCATTCACGGCGGACCGTTTGCGAATATCGCCCACGGTTGTAATAGTATTCAGGCAACCTACGCGGCAATGAGCCTTGCCGATTATGCCGTAACCGAAGCAGGCTTTGGCGCGGACTTGGGCGCGGAAAAATTTCTGGATACCAAATGCCGCGTGGCGGGGATTGAGCCGAACTGTATCGTAATCGTTGCGACGGTGAAAGCGCTCAAACTGCACGGCGGTGCGGCGAAAGAAACGCTTGCGCAGGAAAATTTGGACGCGCTTGAAAAAGGTATGCCCAACCTTATGAAGCATATCGAAAACGTGCAAAACGTGTATAAAAAGCCCGTCGTCGTGGCAATGAACCGTTTTTATACGGACACGCAAGCGGAAACGGATCTCGTGATTCAAACGGTGGCAAAGGCGGGCGTGAAAGCCATTTTCACGGACGTATTCTTAAAAGGCGGAGAAGGCGGAAAAGAACTTGCGAAAGCGGTTGTGGAAGCGTGTGAAATCCCCTCCAAGCTTTGCCATCCCTATGAGCTTGACGAAGGCATTTGTCAAAAAATCGAAAACGTAGCCACGAAAATCTACGGCGCGGACGGCGTGGAATTCACGGACGAAGCGAAAGAAAAGATTGCGATTATTGAAAGCAAAGGGTATAAAAACCTACCCGTAATCATTGCAAAAACGCAGTACTCGCTCTCCGACAACGCAAGCCTAATCGGTCGCCCGACGGGATTTAAAATCACGGTAAGAGACGTAGTGATTAAAGGTGGCGCAGGGTTCGTGGTGGCGATCGCGGGCAAGATATTGCTTATGCCCGGTCTGGGTGCAAAACCCGCCGCGGAAAAAATCGACCTACTCCCCGACGGCACGATCGTGGGACTGTCGTAAGATAAACGAAGTATTTGCCTTTTAGGCAAAAGTGAAGTATGCCATATGAAATTACTTCACTTTTCACGAAGTGAAAAAAATTCACTAAAAAACCAAGAGGATATTATGAAACCAATCGAAGCAACCAATTTCATTGAACAAATTATCAACGACGATATCGAAAACGGCAAAATCCAAGCCGTACAAACGCGTTTCCCGCCCGAGCCGAACGGGTATTTGCATATCGGGCACGTGAAAAGTATGCTCGTCAATTTCGGAACGGCGAATAAGTACGAGGGAAAATGCAATCTCTTTTTCGACGATACCAACCCCTCCAAGGAAAAAACGGAATTCGTAGACGCAATCCGTAAAGATATCGAATGGGTAGGGTATTCTTGGGCGAAAGAAGTGTACGCCTCCGACTTTTTTGAAACCATTTATAACTACGCGGAAAAGCTTATCATGGACGGTAAAGCGTTCGTGTGCGATCTCTCGCCCGAAGAAATTTCCGCCACGCGCGGTACGCTCACGCAGGCGGGCAAGGAAAGTCCGTATAGGAACAGAAGCGTAGAAGAAAACTTACAGCTTTTCCGTGAAATGAGAGCGGGTAAATACCCCGACGGCAGTAAATGTTTGCGCGCCAAGATTGATATGGCTTCGCCGAATATGAACATGCGCGATCCCGTCATCTATCGTATTTTGCGCGCCACGCATCACCGCACGGGCGATAGCTGGTGCATTTATCCTATGTACGACTACGCGCACCCCATTTGCGATTATTTGCAGGGCGTTACGCACTCGCTTTGTACGCTGGAATTTGAAGATCACCGCCCTTTATACGATTGGGTAGGGTTCAATCTTGGGTTTGCGCCCAAGCCCCGTCAAATCGAGTTTGCACGGCTTGCGGTAACGAATACGGTAATGTCCAAACGCTACTTAAAGCGTCTTGTGGAAGAAGGACACGTACACGGTTGGGACGATCCCCGTATGCCGACGGTGGCAGGGCTTCGTAACCGTGGCGTACCCCCCGAAGCGTTGCTGGATTTTTGCACGAAGATCGGGATTGTAAAAGCCAATTCCGAATGTCAGCTTTCTTATTTAGAAGCGTGTATTCGCGATAACCTGAACGAGAACGCCGAGCGCGCAATGGCGGTGTTAGAACCACTCAAAATGACGATCACCAACTACGAAGGCGAAGAAGAGTTGGAAACTTCGCTTCATCCTTTAAAACCCGAATGGGGCACGAGAAAAGTCAAGTTCTCTAACGTCGTTTATATTGATAAAGCGGACTTCTCGCTGGATCCCCCGCCCAAATACCAACGCTTGAAGCTGGACGGCTACGTGCGCTTGAAGGGCGCGTATATCGTGCATTGCGACGAAGTGGTAAAAGGCGAAAACGGAGAAGTCGTCGAGCTGAAATGTTCCTACGTGCCCAATAGCCGTTCGTCGAGCGATACGAGCGGTATTAAGGTCAAAGGCACCATTCAATGGGTAGACGGCAAGACGGGCGTAGACGCGGAAATCCGTCGCTACGAACCGCTCCTTAAAAACGCCGAATACGCAGGTCAGGATTTTACCGAGCGTATGAATTTGGACAGCGAAAAGATTTTCTTTGGCAAAGCCGAGCCGTATCTTTTTGAAAGCGCGGAAAATAAGGCGTTCCAGCTTATGCGCGTGGGATATTATAAAAAATGTACTGACGAAAACGGAAAACTCGTTCTCTCCGAGATCGTGTCGCTCAAAGATAACTTTAACAAATAAAGGAGGGGCGTAATGACGCTCAATTGCATACTTGCACTCGAAAGTTTGAAAGCGTATACAAAATATCTACCGCTTGCGGTTGCGGGCGTGAGCGCGATTTTTATCGTGATCGCGTTCATTATCGGGTTTACGAGCGGCGGCGCACGTGTGCGTTGGAGCGGGTTTGCTTGGCTGGTGTCCGCGCTTGGGTTCGTGTTTGCCGATAAGTATTTGCACGAGAAAAATCCCGTGTATAAAATGCTTTCCGCGCGCGGGTTTCACGCGCAAGTCGTTGCCTTTGCTTCGTCGTTTACCATCGCGCTTGCCTGTATTTTGGCGGTATTGCTTTTGTATGGGTTGTTCACGCTGATTTTGCGCCGTAAACGCAAGGTTGCCGTGCGTGCCATACAGGAAAAAAACGCCTTTGAAAAGGCGATTAAATACGGCTCTTACGAAGGCTTTGATATCGACGAAGACGATGAAAAATCCGTGCGTGTAAAACCTACGGGAATCGGCAGAGTGCTTGGCGGGATTATTTGCGCGGTGAACACGGCAATGCTGATTGCAACGCTCGTTTGCACCACGCTTTTGATTGTCAACGCGACGTCTTTGAAAAACGGCGCAATGTCCGCAATCTACACCGTGCCCATTATTCCCAAACTGCTTCCGTATGCGGAGAAATACGCATTAGATTTTGCAATGATCGGCGTGATTTTTCTCGTTGCGGTTTCGGGCGCGAAAAAGGGTTTTACGGAAACGGTGCGCGTGTTTTTGATTCGCCTTGGCGGGATCGCCGCGATTGCGCTTTGCTTTTATTTGCCGTTTTCCCGCTTTGCTTCGTCCAATAGCTTTTTGCGCGTGATTGTCGGTCGGTTGGTAGGGCTTGCCGCAAAAGTGGGTTGGAGCGTGAAAGTATATACGATATGCGGAAAAATCGCCGCAGCGTTGGTGCTTTGCGTGATTGCAATTGCCGTGTTGCTACTTATCAATGCGTTGCTTAAAACGCTTACGAAAGAAGTTTTCCAAGACGGACTTTTGGGCGTGATCGATAAAATGCTTGCAGGCGTTGCGTTCCTGATGTTAGGGGCGTTGCTGTGTGCGGTAATTTGGGGAGCGTTGTATGCGTTTTCGCATTACGGCGTGTTCCAAATGGGCGGATTGACAAGGGGTACGTCCACGCTTTCAAGCGGATTTTTTGAAACCTTTGATTATTATTTAAAACCGTGGTTGGAAAGATTTACGGCAAAGATAAAGAGTATTTTCTAAAAAATAAGCGAGCAGGTATTTAATGAAATACCTGCTCTTTTCATTATTCAAATTGATTTGCCAAGATATCGGCGGTGAGCCGAGCGAGATTCATATCCGAGCTGTCCATTTTCGCACCTTCTTCTTTGGAGAGCACGGCAACCGCGCCAAGACAATCCCCGCCCGAAACGATAGGTACGATAATTTGCGCTGTTACGCCTTCTTCGCGGGAAGAAGTGATGGGGAGAATATCCCCGCCCTCGGCAGTGCTTGCGATATAGCTTCTGCGTTCGCGTAAAATGCGGTCCATGTCTTCGGAAAGGGTTTTGCCGTCGAGCTCTTTTCTGCCGTCGCCAAAGGCGTGTAAAATACCGTCCGTGTCGCAAATGATAGCAAGCTTACCGCTCAAATCGCCAAGCGAGCGGGCAGTGGCTTTGCTGAACCGTTCTAGCGTTGCGATCGGTGAGTATTTTTTGAGCATAAGCTCGTCGCGATCGGTAAAAATTTCAAGGGGGTCGCCCTCTTTGATGCGTAGCGTGCGACGGATCTCTTTTGGAATGACGACGCGCCCAAGCTCGTCGATCCGTCTGACAATACCAGTAGCTTTCATAAAAAATTCCTCCATTTACAGATATTGTGGGAGGAAAAAGGGAAGATTATGCAGAAGTTGGAAGAAAATGAAAAAAGTTTTAAAATTTTTTCAAAGAGTGGATAAAAATGAGTTGACAAAAGAAAAGCATTGAGCTATAATGTAATA
>JAZOPU010000133.1:0-19708 GCA_045655705.1 Candidatus Scatosoma sp. | reverse complement strand
TAAAGAAAACCCGTTTGCACAAATGACGACGCCGTCCAAAGAACACGTCGTTGCGGACGAAACGGAAGAACAAACGAAAGACGAATAAACCCAACGAGCCGTTTTTACACGGCTCGTTGTTATAAAAGTGAAGTTTTTTTCGCGCCGCGAAAAAAGTTAAGGAATTATTCCACAGCTTGCCCCTTTGGGGCAAACTTCACTGAAACGCAGTTTCTACTTCACTTGCCTTTCGGCTCTTCACTTTTGCCCAACGGGCAAATACTTCACTAAAAAGGAGTTTTTTATGCAAGAAAAAAGCGTACTCGTGCCTTACGTCGTGGAGAGAACGTCTTCGGGCGAGCGTACCTACGATTTATATTCCCGTTTATTAGACGATAGAATTATCTTTTTAAGCGGAGAAATCAACGACGCGGTGGCAAACACGGTCGTGGCACAGCTTATCTATTTAGAAGGCAAAGACCCCACGAAAGATATTTCGCTGTATATCAATTCTCCGGGTGGAAGCGTGTCGGCGGGTATGGCGATCTACGATACAATGAACTATATCAAGTGCGACGTGTCCACGATTTGTATCGGGCTTGCGGCGTCGATGGGTGCGTTCCTTTTATCGAGCGGAACAAAAGGCAAGCGTTATGCGTTGCCCAACTCGGAAATTATGATCCACCAGCCCTTGGGCGGTGCGCAAGGTCAAGCGAGCGATATCAAAATCCAAGCGGAGCATATCCTGCGTACGAAAGCCAAGCTCAACCGTATTTTATCGGAGAACACGGGCAAAGATATCGCCCTTATCGAACGGGATACGGACAGGGACAATTATATGTCGGCAGACGAAGCGCGCGCTTACGGTCTTATCGACAAAGTTTTCGTTAGAAGATAATTATAGCCTGGCGAGAATTGAACCGCCACAAGCCTATCTAAAACCTTGTAGGATTCAATTCTCGTCAGGCTACTAAAACCGCGCAACCGCGCGGTTTAATTTTTTCTCAAAACGGGTACATATATATAGCGAACAATTATTTATTCGTTTGCATATTATAAAAACTATCGGAGTATATCTATGTCAAATAAAAACCAACACTGTTCTTTTTGTGGCAAACCCAAAGAAGAAACTCGGCGTCTTATCACTGGTCCTGACGGGGCTTGCATTTGCGACGAGTGCATTGAAATTTGCAAGTCTATGGTAGACGAATGGGCGGAAGACAAGAAAGATCAAGAACAAATCCCCTTGAAAAAGCCCGCGGAAATCAAAGCGGAGCTGGACGAATATATCGTGGGGCAAGACAAAGCCAAGCGCGTGCTTTCCGTTGCGGTATACAACCATTACAAGCGCATCAACGCGACGGCGAAACAAAAAAAATCAGAGGACGACGGTGTAGAAATCGAAAAGAGCAACGTGTTACTTCTCGGACCTACGGGTAGCGGTAAAACGCTTCTTGCGCGTACGCTTGCTAAAATTTTGAACGTACCGTTTGCCACGTCCGACGCAACCACGCTTACGGAAGCGGGGTACGTTGGCGAAGACGTGGAAAATATTTTATTAAAGCTTATCCAAAACGCCGACTACGATATCGAGCGCGCGCAACGGGGTATTATTTATATCGACGAAATCGACAAGATTGCAAGAAAGGGCGAAAACGTATCCATCACGCGCGACGTATCGGGCGAAGGGGTACAACAAGCGCTCCTTAAAATTATCGAAAGCACGACGGCGAGCGTTCCCCCCCAAGGCGGAAGAAAGCACCCCAACCAAGAATGTTTACGCATCGACACCACGAATATTTTATTCATTTGCGGGGGTGCATTCGTAGGACTTGACAAAATCGTTTCTTCCAGAAAAGACGACACGACGCTCGGCTTTGGAGGAAAGGTACGGCTGGGCGCAAACGAAGCGGATTATTCTATATTAGAAGAAGTGAAACCGCAAGATCTCACCAAATTCGGACTGATACCCGAATTCGTGGGCAGAATTCCCATCGTCGTCAATTTAGACCCGCTTGGCGAAGACGCGCTTGTGAAAATCCTGACCGAACCCAAGAACGCGATTATTAAGCAATATCAAAAGCTCGTCGGCTTTGACGGCGTGAAACTGACGGTAGAAGAAGACGCGGTGAAAGAGATTGCCCAAACGGCGATTCGTTTAAAAACGGGCGCACGCGGACTTCGGACGATTATCGAAAACGTAATGACGGAAGTGATGTATAAAATCCCGTCGGAAACGGACGTGGAAGAAGTTATCGTCACGAAAGAATGTCTAACGGACGGTATTGCACCCAAACTCGTATACAAAAAAACGGCTTGATAGCCGTTTTTTTTAACGAAATTAGGTCAAGGAACAATGTTCCTTGCGGGGTTTTAAGGGCGCGTAGCCCTTAACGGGTGTGGGCAGAGCCCACGAATAAGCCCAAGATAAGCAAGCGTTGCTTGCGTTCACCGCGAAGCGGTTGTCGCCGTAGGCGAAATAACGAAAAACTTCGTTTTGCTTTTGTGGGGCATATATGCGGGGCTCTGCCCCTGCACCCCGCAAGGAGCCACGCTCCTTGACCTTTTGTTATAATGGGTTTTTTCTTTCCTTGCCCTGACCACGGGGATAGCGCGGGGGAGTGGGTTTGGTTTTTTCCACGATTGCAAGCGTACGCTCGCCAAAATCGTTTGGAAGTGCATAGCTGATCACTTCGCTTATTCTTCCGCCCAGCGTTTTTATCGCCGTTTTTGCTTCGTCAATTTCTTCGGTGTTACCGCCTTTATACGCAATAAACTTTCCGCCGACCTTGACGAGTGGCATACAATATTCGCAAAGCGTGTTCATTCTCGCCACGGCGCGCGCGGTTACGATATCATACTTTTCACGGAAATTTTTATCTTTCCCGCTCTCTTCGGCGCGTAAGTTATAAATATGCACGTTTGAAAGTTCCAACTTATCCACAACCGCTTTTAAAAATTCACATTTTTTAGCAATACTTTCAAAGAGATCAAAGCTTATATCAGGGCGCAAAATTTTCAGCACGATAGACGGAAAGCCAGCCCCTGAACCCACTTCTGCAACGCGGGCGTTTTTTTCAATACATTCCGCGCCCAAAGCGGAGTCTAAAAAATGCTTATAATAAATGCCTTCTTCGTCTAAAATAGACGTTAAATTGTATTTTTCGTTATATTCCAGCAAAATAGCGCGGAATTTTTCAAAAATTTCCCGCTTTTGCTCAAATATTTCTTTTTTGTATTTTTCAATTATTTTTTGCATATCCATAGCGTTTTTATTATACCATTCTTTTTTATAAATATCAATTATTTTAACCGCGTTTTTCAAAATCTTCTCCACACCGCGGTGCATAACAATTCCACACTGTGGACAACTTTTGTGGATAAGCTTACTTTTTGTATATTTATACACAAACATTGTATATTTATAAATTCATGGAATTAAGTGTTTTTTTAATTTTTCCACTATTCCACAAAAATTCCACAATTTTATCCACAAAAAACAACCGGTTTGTCCACACCCAAAAAATCTATGAAAGCCTTATAAATAAAGGCATTTTCGACAAAAAAACTAACTTGTCCACTTTTCCACAGCCCCTACTACTAATACTACTAATACTATTTATAAATAATATAAAGGAAAGGACGGCGAAAAGTAAAAATAAAGGGTCAAGGGGCGGAGCCCCGCATATTTAGTCCAAAATAAGCAAAACAAAGTTTTGCACCATTTTGCCTTTGGCGACGATTTTTAGAATATATTCTAAAAAAAACGGCGGGATACGAGCTTTTTACTTGCAAAAAAACGGCGTATGTGGTAAAATAAAATGAACGCAAAATCAAGGAGAAATAGCTATGAAATTCGTATGTGAGGGAATGATTTTATCCGACGCGGCGTTTACCGTAGTCAAGGCTTGTGCAACGAAAACGATTACGCCGGTTTTGGAATGTATTAAATTGCAAGCGAAAAACGACGTGCTTACGCTCACCGCTTACGACGGGGAAATTTCCATTGAAAAGAAGGTGAAAGCCGAAGTTATGGATGAAGGGGAAGTTTGCGTAAACGGTAAATTTTTCTCTGATTTCGTTGGGAAAATTTCCTTTTCCGACGTTGTGATTTCGTCCGACGAAAAGGGGATTGTTATTCAATACGGGGAAAGCGAATCGTATATGCAAACGCTCCCTGCAAGCGATTTTCCCATTATTTCTTGCGATATTGAAGAAGATAAATATTTTGAAACGAGTGAGAAAAATTTTAAAGAACTCATTTCCAAAGTGGTATTTTGTTGCGCGACGGACGAAAGCAGACCCATTTTAAAAGGCTGTCTTTTAGAAGTGAAAGAAAACACGCTGTATGCTTCCGCACTCGACGGGTTTAGAATGGCGTGTTCGTATACCGAGCTTATCCAAAGCGGGGGAGATATGAAAATCGTGTGCCCTGCAAGAACGCTCAATGAAATTTCCAGAATGCTTGGCGAAGACGAAACGGTGAAAATTTACGCGGATAAAAACAGACTTTCCGTATCCACGAAAGAAACGACGATAACGTCGAGATTGTATACAGGCGAGTTTGTGAAAAAGGAAAATATTTTCCCCGTGCAATTTACTACGAGCGTGAAAATTTCCAAAGACAGTATGCTAGAAAGCGTGGAAAGAGCGTCTATTCTTATTCGCGGTGATAAAAATAACCTCGTCGTGTTCGATATTAAAAACGGAAAAGTAACGGTGAGCGCGAACTCGGAGATTGGTAAAATCGAAGAAAGTATCCAAGCGGAAACGGACGGAAAAGAGATTAAAATTGCCGTCAACGGTAAGTATATGATCGACGCACTGAAAGCGTTGAAAGAAGAAAAAATTCTTTTGTCTTTCAATAACTCGATTGCTCCGTTCACGCTGGAAAACGAAGAAGATAAAAAGGATCAATATTTAATAATGCCTTTGCGTACGAGCACTTCCGCGTAAAAAAAGGAAGAAAAGCGGAAAAACGGCGCAAAATTGCTTGACGGGGATTGCCGTTTAAGATATAATAAAAAAAGTTATCGTGGGGAGCCTTGCGATACAAAAAATAAAAAAGTAAAAAAACGAAAAGAAAAAGCAGGAGAAATATTATGAAAAGAACGTATCAACCGAAAAAAAGACAAAGAAGCAAAGTACACGGATTCAGAAAAAGAATGGCAACGACGGCAGGCAGAAAGGTGTTGAAGCGTCGTCGCGATAAGGGTAGAAAAAGACTTACCCACTAAAAACAGTTTTTTTTCGAGCGTATTCCTTTCCTTTGCATAAAGGAGAGGATTTGCCATTTTAAATAATGAAATATTTAAGACTCAAAAAACAAGCGGATTTTCAAAAACTTTTCCAAACCGGAAAACGCATATTTTCCCCTTCCTTGACGGTGATATACCGCCAAAGCGAACGCACGGTCATGGGTATTTCGGTGGGAAAACGACACGGTAAAAGCGTGCAAAGAAACCGAATAAAACGGCTACTTAGAGAAGCGTTTCGTCATAACGTAGACAAGCTAAATAAAGCGTATTCTTTCGTGCTCATACCCAAAGTTGCTGAAAAATATTCGCTAGATACTTTTGAGCGACATCTACAATGTATGATAAAGAAAGAGAAACTTTAAAAATAGCGATAAAAGGCATAGCCTTTGAAAACGCGCGTTTTTTGCGCCGTCGTATTTTTAAGCCGTATATAAAAATGCTTTGTATGCGCGCGATCATTTTTTATCAAAAGCATTTGTCACGGCATACGTGTTTATATAGACCGACTTGTTCGCAGTACACGCTCGAATGTATCAACAACCACGGCGTAGTGGTGGGAATCGCGCTTGGGATATGGCGTATTTTACGCTGTAATCCTTTTTCCAAGGGCGGATACGATCCCGCGCCCGAAAACCCGTTAAAAAAACGTTGGCTCATATAAAAGGAATAAAATGGAACTTATGAATTTGTTAAGCGGCGTCGAGATCGCTCTGCAAGGACCGACCTTTGAAATCGCGCTCAACTGGATAGGAAAGCTTATTAGATTGCTTATTGGCGGTGTTGGCTCGGTAGGCGTTGGTATTATTTTGTTTTCTTTGGCACTCAAAGTGATAGTTTTGCCTTTTGACGTGTATCAAAGAATATCCATGCGTAAGCAAAACCAAAAAATGAAAGAAAACCAAGAACGTATGGAAAAACTGCAAAAGCAGTATGCAAACGATAAGGACATGTACCAAAAAAAGCTTATGGAAATGTATAAAGAAAGCGGATTTTCCATTTTCTCGTCCTGTTTGCCGTTGATTCTTTCCATGGTTATTTTCATTGTCGCGATCAACGCGTTCAATGCCTACGCACAATACGCAAACGTTGAAAACTACAATATGATGGTGGACGCGTATAATAAAAACGTAACCTCGTATGCACCTGATTTGGATAGCCAAACGCTGGATATTTCTTCCGACGGGTCGGTCATCTACGTGAAAGATCCCGCCGAAGATAAATATATCTATTATACCGTTGCGCACAAAGACGGCTATGATAACGCGTATATTCAAAATGCGGATAAGAAGTATTATATCGACAGCGAAAAAGCACTTGCAAACGCGGAAATTAAAGCGTATTACGACGCAAAGATCGCGGAAGGAGCAGAAAGCGACGTAGCAATCAGAGCATATTTCTACGACAACGCGCAAACGGCAGTGAAAACTGCGTATGAAACGGAAGTTAACAAAAAAACCAAGTTTTTATGGATAAAGAACATTTGGGCTACGGATGCAAGCTATAAGCACCCCGTGCTTGAATATGCCGATTTCAGCGCGGAAATCACACGCGAAAAATTCTTGGTAGCGGGAGAAAAGGTAGCGCTTGCCGAGCTGAACACGAGCGTGTACAGCGCGGATACGTATAACCATATCACGGCGAAGTTAGATACGCAAAAAGACCAAGCGAACGGGTATTTCATTTTGATCGTGCTTTCCATTGGTACGATACTTTTGCAACAGTTCGTGTCTATGCACTCGCAAAAAGAACAGCAAAAATATTCGTCCGTAGACGGACAGGGCGCGTCGCAACAAAAAATGATGATGGTCATTATGACGATTATGTTCGGCGTATTCTCGTTTATGTATAGCGCGGCGTTCTCCATTTATATGATTATGAGTAACGTGCTTTCGTTGCTGTCCACGCTAATTATCAATTTCTTCGTGGATAAAAACAAAGACAAAAAGACAAAAGAACAAGAATATAAAAAGCTTTCGGGCAGAGCCGCAAGAACGGCGGGTACGAAAAGCAATCAAAAATAAAAGCGTTGACAGTGCTCGAAAGGGTGAAAAGGAGTAAATATGAACTACACGGAATTTACGGGTAAAACGGTAGAAGAAGCGATAGAAACGGGTTTAAAAGAGCTTGGCATTTCCAAAGACCAAGCGGATATCCGCGTTTTAGAAGAAGGCAAGAAAAAACTCTTCGGTGCGGTGAAGGCGCGCGTGGAAATCGCGGTAAAAGAAGAAGAAAAGAAACTCACGGACGGCGAAAGAACGCTCGTATTCTTGGAAGGACTTTTCAAACTTTTGGATATTAGCGCAACAACGGAGCTTGTCAGCGAAGGGGATAAAGTAGAAATCAACGTCACGGCAGGAAACACCAACTCGGTGATTGGTAAGCGCGGCGCAATGCTCGACGCAATTCAAACGCTTGCAGGCGCGGTGGCGAACACGGGCAGAGAAGATTATAAACGCGTGGTGGTAGATTGCGAAAACTACCGTGAAAATAGAGAAGTAACCCTTTCCAAACTCGCGGAAAACTTGGCGCAAAAGGCGATTAGACTGGGTAAAAAAATCAAGCTCGAACCCATGAACCCGTATGAAAGAAGAATTATCCACTCGGCGTTATCCGAGCGCGAAGGCGTAAAAACGGAAAGCGAAGGCAAAGAACCCAACCGTTATATCGTGGTTGTTCCCGACAATTTAGAAGACCCGACGGCGGAAGCAATCGAAGCAAGAAACGATAGAAACCGTGGCAGAAACGACCGTCGCGGGGGCTATAACCGTGATAGAAAAAACAATGCACGCGGTAGCTTTGGCAACAAAGGCGGAAGAAAATTCAAGCGTGACGGCGGTGCTACGAACAGTGGCGGTACGAGCATGAAGAATAACGACTTCTTCGGCATCTTCCTTGGCAATAGCGGAAATAAAGACGAATAAAAAATAAGGGTCAAGGGACATTGTCCCTTGCGGATTGTAAAGGCAGAGCCTTTACGACCCTGCGTCAGCAGTTGCCCGTAAGGGCAAGCCCAGCCCCCAAATAAGCAAAACGCAGTTTTGCGCTTTACGCCTTGGCGTTCTCGCGCTTGCGCGTTAAGAGTTAAGAATAGAAAAAGACTTGGATTTTTCCAAGTCTTTTTTACCTTAATCCTTAATAAAGTTAATTTAAAATCAAACCAAATATTGCGTGCAGGGGGTTGTGGTTGTATAACACGCCGACAAGAAGAGTGTCGTTAAAAAACGTAGCCGTATTTTCCGACGGGAACAGCGCGATTACTGCAATCACACCGCTTATGATAAGTAGACCTTGCAATATGCCTACCGTAAAGCCGAGTATCGTGTTGAGCGAACCGACGATGGGCAGTTTGTTGATGATCGAAGTCAAAAACCGTTCGATAAGTTTAATGAGCAGTTTTATAACCAAGAATAAAATAAACCAAGCAATTAAATTGATTGCAAACCCCGAAAGGGTGCTTGCCACGCGCATAGCCACCGTCGTGCCCGTCGGCACGTCGCCGTTGGAGACGTTTTCTAAAACGATATTTATCAAGAACTTGGGGAGCTTGCCAGATAGCGTTTGTTCAATGCCTTGCGAAGAAATATCCACATCAAAGCCCTTGATTTTAGAGAGCGCGTTCACGCAACCCTTTTCAATCACCCCTTGCAAGCCGAAAACCCCGCCTGTCAAACGCACGAACGTTTTCATAAACAAAAACGCCAGCAGGATTGCCAAAATCGTGGAAATAAACCCGAAAAAACATTCGACAAAACCCCGCCTTGCGCTCACGATCGCAAGCACCAAAACAACCACCGCGACGATAGCGTCCACGGCGTAGATTGCAAAGCTTGATAAAAGTGCGTTCAACATAATACTATTATAGCACACCGCGCGTAATTTTGCAACGCTAAAAGTAAAAATTTTTATATCCTCGTAGCCGTTTATTTTTTTGGTAGTTTGTCTATACTTGTACGGGGGAGTAGGGATATGGAATACGCGTTTCACGTTTTGAATAAGCTTGCCACGGACGGCGTGGCGATGGCGGTGGACGAACTGCTTAAAACGGATTTATCCAAAAAGCTCACGCCCAAAGCCTTTCGGGATAAAACCGCAGGGGCAGGTATGCGTTCGCGCGCGGAAACGACGGCGTTCCAAAAAGCGTTTGACGGTAATTTCTCCAAACCGCCCGTAGTGGTTTGTATCGGTAGCGACCTTGCGATCGGGGATAGTCTTGGACCAATCGTCGGTTCTATGCTTAAATATAAAACGCAGGGCTTGGGCGTGTACGTATACGGTACGCTCGCTTCGCCCATCACCGCGAAAGAGATTAAATATATCCGCACGTTCTTAAAAGAAACGCACGCAGGCAGTCAAATTGTTGCCGTAGACGCGGCGGTGGGCGCGGAAGGGGATATCGGGCTTTTAAAGCTTTCGGACGCTCCGCTTTCTCCTGGGGCTGGCGCGAATAAAAAACTCGGATTTATCGGGGATATTTCTATTATGGGTATCGTTGCGGAAAAATCCGTTGCAAACTATGGACTGTTCAACACCACAAGGCTCAACCTCGTGTATTCCATGAGTGAAATCGTGTCTGATGCAATCGCGCAAGTGCTTTGGAATAGCCTGGCGAGAATTGAGCCGCCACACGCCTAAAAAGCGTCTTTTTTGCTCTTTTCGTCGCAACCGTGCTTGAAGTACGACGTATGATAAGCGAGATTGACGAAGTATAAGACTTTTTTCGTTTCTAAAACCTTGTAGGGCTCAATTCTTGTCAGGCTACAAAAACCGCTTGACAATGAAAAGGAAATTGTGATACAATAATTTACGGAAGGTTTTCGGTAAACACTTCCAAATAAAAAAACCGAGGTACAATTTTATGAAAAAAGTCTTTTCAACGAAACGGCTTTGCAGGGCGGGAGTGATTGCCGCGCTGTACGTCGTGCTCACTTTTGCGTTTTCAGCCTTTGCGTTCGGACCATTCCAAGTCCGACCCGCGGAGGCGCTTTGCATATTGCCCCTGTTTTTCCCCGAGGCAATCCCTGCGCTCACGGTGGGGTGTCTGCTTTCCAATATGCTATCGCAATATACGATATACGATATGGTGTTTGGCTCGCTTGCCACGCTCATTGCGGCGTTTGGCACGTATTTTATCGGCAAAACGATAAAAAAACACCCGTGGAAAATCCTGCTTGGCGGAGCGTTTCCCGTGCTTGTCAACGCGATTATCATACCGCTTATTATCCTGTTTTTAGCAGGCTCTGGCGGTGCGACGCTTTCGGCATATTTTAGCCTGGTAGGTGTGTTTTTATTCACGCAAACCGTTTGGGTATACGGCTTGGGCACACCGCTGTATTTTGTTATTTTGCGCCTAAAAAAACAAAACCTACCCTTTTTCCACGATTGTTGATAACTTTTCCACAGGTAAAAAACGCCTGTGGAAAACTTTTTAAAAGATATTGTCGAGCCTTGTCGAAATAAATCGAAATCATACAATTATAAAAATATACAAAAGCCCAAACCCCCCGCTTATCCACCGAAAATGTGGATAAGTGGGGGTTGTCCACTGAAAGAAAAGCAAAATTGTGGATAAAAAGCTTGTCTGCATTTTCATAAAAAACGCAAAAATCAGCGATTAAGCGGATTATATATAAAAAACAAGCTAAAAACTGTGGATAACTTCGCCTTTTTCGCGGTGTATAACTCGTTTTTATATATGCATTTTGTGTGGATAAAGGGGCATCTTTTCGGGAAATGTGGAAAAACAGGGCAAAAAAAGCGAAAGAAAACCAAAAAACGGGGCTTTTTATCCACAAACATACGTTCTTTTCCGCAAAGGCGAAAAGTTATCCACATTTCCCCTAATGCATAAACGCTAATTTTTCATTTATATAAATGCGTTTATGCAAATTTAGCGTACGTTTTCAAAACGAACGTCCACTTCGAGCGTGGCGTTTTTGAGTGCGGTGTCTTTGATTTGCGGGTAGTTTTTCTTCTCGTGTTTTTGCAAGTGTTCTCCCACGCCGAAAATATCGCAATTTACGCTTTTGCAAGTTTCAAACGTTTCGTGGATTTGCGAAACGAGTAATTTTTCCGCTGCGAAAAACACACCGCTTGGCACGTCGCCCAAGTCCGCTCCCTTTTCGACGGGTAGTGCTTTGGAATAATCGAGAAGTCCCGCCGAGAGTTTGACGCTGACACGCACGCACGCTTGTCCGTTTGCGCCCAGCGATATTTTAATTTTGGGAGAGTTGCGCTTTATAGATAGGGAGCAAGCGGCGTCGGGCGTTTGCAAGGTGTAAGTGGCAAGGCGCAGGTCTTTTTTGACGGCGTTGAACGCAAACGTTTGCTCTTCCGTGAGCGTGCCCACGCGCTTGCCGAAAACAAACAACGCCGTTTCACTTGCGCTAAACACGGGTTTTTTTTGCGAAGAACCGCCAGAGCTTTCGCTTGCATTTTGCGAAGAACCCGAATTTTGCGCCTCGCCCCCGCCCGAATTTTGTGTGCCCCCCGAGCCGTTTTGCGTTTCACCGCCGATATGTTCTTGCTGAGGTTGCGTTTTCAAAACAGGCAAAAATCCGCTTTTGGAATCGGAAAAATACCCGATCGAAAATTCCCGCAAGGTGGTGGGGAGTACCGTACCCACCCGTTCAGCGTGCTGGGAAAGTACCTTTTGCATCGCCACGCTACCCGATTTATCCACGAGCGCGGTTACGTTGAGAATATCCTTGGCAAGCCCGTCGCAGGTGGCGATTAGGCAATTATCCGACATATATTCGTCGAGCAGGAAAAAATCGAGTGCGTCGAACACGTTTTCTTGCGTGGCTTTTTCTCCCAAAACGATAAGACGGCAAAACACGAGCTTGGGATACCAGCCTGTTTTTTCATTAATTTCTTCAAAGGCGTCGGCAATGGTTTTTCCACGGCTGACGAGCTGTACCGTTTCACTTGCACCGCCTTGCTTGGACGATTGCGGGATAGCGATTTGCGAAGTGACGATAAACGTGTCTTCCTGCCTGTCCACGCCCACCGCCATAACGATTGCCGTTTTTTGCACGTCGATCATACCAAAATCGCCCGAAAAGAATAGGAACATCAAAAGTAAAATGACGATTAAATAATACCGCAGAGTATTTTTCGTGTGAGTTTTACGCACGGTTATCCCTCCTTAAAAGCAAAGTCAAAAGTGGCAAAAGCAGGGAAAACACCCAAAACACGGGAAAGAGTTTTCCCGAAATCACCGCGTAGAAAGAATTGTAATATTTATTGCAAAAGAGCACGAACACGAACGCGCCGATGGAAATGATAGCGGAAAGCAACGTCTTTTTTTGCGTACCCATACACCGCGAAGTGAAATCGACGGTGTAAACGAGCGGTGTTGCCACGCTAAAAAAGAGCACGATACAAAGCATATACACAAGCAAAAGATCAATCCTGCCAACGATAGAAAGGGCAGGGAAATATTGCGCGATCTTGGCAAACGCGTAATGCTCACGCGGTGCGATCGTAGAATATACGCCGTAGAAAACAGCAAGAAAAACGAGCACGCAACCCGCGCCCACGCCGTAGCCCGTCATAATTTTTTTGCCATCGCCTTTTTGATAGCGCAGGTTAAAAAGCAAGGGCAAGAGCAAAGCCACGTCGGAAAAATGCGGAGCGGTGTAGGTTACCGCTTTCAAACCACCCGAAAATTTTTGCTCAAAAAAAGGCAAAAGATTAGAAGCGTCCGCTTCCGCAAGCGACATCATAAGCAGTAGCAAAAAGGGCAATAAAAACAAAAACAGCGAAAGATCGGCGGCGCGCCCAACGGCTTTCAAGCCTTTGGTGCAGGCAAAGCCGAGCAAAACAAAGAACGCCGCAAACGAAAAGAGCGTGGGCGAAGTGTCGTAGAACACCGCGTAGACGAATTTTTCTAAATCGAGTAGGGGTAAGATTGCGTATAATACGAAAAACACCGCATAGGCGATATAAACGGCAATCGACCATTTCCCAAGCGTTTCTTGCAGTCTTTGCGCGAGCGGTTTTTCCGAGCGCGAAAGCGCGAAAAGGAGCAATGCAAGCACGATAGCTTGGAGAATATATTGCAAAAACGCGGGCAAAAGTAAATCGCCCTTGGAAAAGCTTGCAAGCAAAGACGGCGTTTCCACAAGCTTATATAACGGCAAAATAAACGCCGCGAAAAAGGCAATTTGACGGGTGTGTACGCCGTCCGTTTGGGGTAAATCAGTCATTTTGGTTTTCTCCTTTCAAACGCGTTTTATTTTTCGAGCGCAAAAAGCGCGGACGGGATTTTAGGCTTTCCATATCGTATTTGATAATAGAATCCCGCAAATCGCTTTTCACGAGCGGGGAAAAGGGCGCGAGCGGGGGCGTGCCGTAGCTGTCGGAGGTGATGAGATAATATAAAATGAACGAAGCAAAAAGCACGATCCCGAACGGGCCAAGCCCACCCGCCACGAGCAAGAACAGCCAACGCAAAATACTGCCCGTTTCCACAAAATCGGGCACGGTGTATAAGCAAATCCCCGAAAATGCCACGACGATAATTGCGGGCGTGGATAAAAACCCTGCCGAAACCGCCGTTTCGCCGAGCACGAGCGCGCCCACGACGGATAGCGACATACCTACGTATTTAGGCATACGAATACTCGCTTCTTTTAAAATTTCAAGGAGCAAAAGCACGACGAACATTTCAAGCGCGGGGGAGAGCGGTAGCTCGCGCACGGAGCTTGCAATGGTTAGCATAAGCCCCAAGGGTAAAAGTTGCATTTTAAATAGCTGTGCGGACACGTAAAACGCGGGAAGTAACAAAGCGACGAACAACGAAAGCAGACGCATAAATCGGAAAACCGTCGCCATAAAGGGCGAGATGAAATAGTCTTCACTGCTTTGTAAATCTTCCGTTAGAATATACGGCGCGGTGAGCGCAATAGGCGAGCCGTCTACGAGTAAGCCTATCCTGCCCTCCGCAATTTTGGCGCAAAAAATATCCGGTTTTTCCGTCGTGCCGATTGCGCGGAAGAGCGAGTGCTTGCGCGGGGATAAAAACGCCGCGATATACGACGAGTCGGGGATATTGTCGATTTGTATTTTAGAAAGCTTTTTCTTGACCTGTTCAAGCACTTCTTCGCTGGAAATGCCGTCAAGGTAACAAATAGCAACGGCAGTGTCCGAACGCTTTCCAACGCGCACCGTTTCAAACCGCAATTCGGGGGCTTTTAAGCGTTTTCTAACGAGTGCCATGTTCGTTTTCACGTCCTCGATAAACCCTTCTCTTGGACCTTTGACGGCAACGCCCGTGGGCGGTTCGATTACCGCGCGCACGGGAATGAGCTTTGCGCCCACGATAAAGCCCGTAGCAAATCCGTCTACGAGCAACAGCGTGTTACCGTCGAGCACTTCTTTCACCATATCTTCTAAAAGCGTTTTTTCTTTGAGCTCGGGAAAACGGGTGTTTTCCAGAATACGATCGCTTGGGGTATTTTCGCCCTGTTTTTCGTTCGTTGCATCCCTGCCCCCGTCCTTTTTATTTAGAAGTAGCGCGGAAAGGGGTTTTGCCACGAGCTGGGCGAGCAGTTCCTTGTTTACCATACCGTCCGCAAAGATAAGAGCGCAATCCACCTTATCGGCGGTGGTGAAATGATAGGTGAGTATGTCTTCGGATACCAGCACCTTTTTCACGGTTTGGATATTCGATTGTAGATTTTTCGATAATTTTTTTGGCGTATTCATAGCAAGAGTATGCGTTTTTGCGCGTAAAGCTATCCGCAAAGATTGACTTTTTTGTAAAACGTTGCTATAATGAAAGTATGATTTTATCCGACACCGAAGTTTTAGAAGATATGCAAATAAACGGCTTGAAGATCGTGCAGGACACGAGATTATACCGTTTCACTTCCGACAGCGTGCTACTAACCCGTTTCGCCCGTGCGAAAAAGGGGGATATCGTAGCGGATTTTTGCGCGGGGAGCGGGATCGTCGCGTTCCATTTCCACGCGCTCAACGCGGACAAAAACTTGCCGTTTACGCTCTTTGAAATGCAGGAAAGCCTGCTTTCGCTTGCCAAGAAAACGGCGGAGTATAACGGGTTTGAAAATTTTGCGTTTACATTGGGGAAATTGCAAGATTTAGACGAAAAATACCGCGAAAAATTCTCGCTCGTTTTATGCAATCCACCCTATGAAAAAGGCGGGTTTGACAACGAAAGCTATGAAAAAGCGGTGTGTCGGAAAGAGCTGACCATCAATTTGCGCGAGCTTGCGCAGGCGATTTCCAAAGCACTCAAATTCGGCGGTAGGGTGGCGATGCTACATAGAGCGGATCGCATTGCAGAAGTTTGCTACACGCTAAAACAAGTGAATATCGAAGTCAAAAGAATACAGTTCGTTTCGGGAAAAGCGGGCGCAAAACCGTATCTGGTTATGATAGAAGCCGTCAAAGGCGGAAAACCCGCCTGCGAGATTATGGAAACGATATATAATTAAGATAAGGAGAAAACCATGGTTACGTTCGTTGCCACCCCTATCGGGAATTTACAAGACATTACCTTTCGCGCGATAGAAACGCTGAAAAACGCGGACGTTATTTTTTGCGAAGATACAAGACATACGATCAAACTTCTCAACGCCTACGAGATAAAAAAACCGTTGTTTTCCTGTCATAAATTCAACGAAACGGAAGCGGCGATAAAAATTTTAGAGCGTTCGCAAAAGGGAGAAAACGTGGCGGTGGTGTCCGACGCAGGCACGCCCGTGGTATCAGACCCAGGTAACGTCGTTTGCAAGGTTTTGCGCGAGGCGGGGGAAAAGTATACCATCGTGCCAGGTGCGTGCGCGTTCGTGGCGGGGCTGGTGCTGTCCGCGCTTCCCGCGGACAGGTTCGCCTTTATCGGCTTTTTGCCCGATAAGGCGGGAGAAAAACGCGCCGTGCTTGAAAAATATAAAGATTTGGATATGACGCTTGCGTTCCACTCCGCGCCCCAAGACGTGGATAAGAACATTCAGGCAATGTTTGAGATTTTCGGCGATAGAGAATGTTCCGCTGTTAGAGAAATCACGAAAATGCACGAAGAAGCGGTGAATTTCAAGCTCTCCCAAGGTCTTGACGGAGAAAAGCGCGGAGAATACGTATTGCTGGTGGCTGGTGCGGAGAAAAAAGAGTGCCCGTTGAATACCCTTTCGGAAATAGAACATATTAAACATTATATGGCGACGGGGTTAGATAAAAAGGAAGCGTTAAAGCGTGCGGCGAAAGACCGCGGTGTTTCCAAATCCGAGCTCTACCCCTTTGCCATCGAGTTATAAAGGAGAAAGCAATGTATTTTATTTTCCTAATCCCGATGCTTCTTTGCGCGCTCATTGCAGGCAGTGCCAGCGCGAAAGTGCATAAAACGTATCAAGCGCAACAAGAAATCGGCACGCGTTCGCACGCGACGGGTTATGATACCGCGAAAAAATTACTTCGCGCAAATGATATTCACGATATTAAAGTGGGGAAGGTGCGGGGCACGCTCACCGATCATTACCACCCCACGAAAAAGACCGTCAATTTATCCGACGGGGTATACGGCAACGATTCGGTGGCGGCGGTGGCAATCGCGGCGCACGAGATCGGGCACGTGGTGCAAAAAAAGCGCGGATATTTACCGTATAAACTCCGAACCTTGCTTGTTCCGATCACCAACTTCGGCACGCGTCTTGCGCTTCCGCTCGTACTCGTGGGGCTGATTTTGGACTTGTTCGTTTCCCTTTCGCAATACCAAAACCTTGGCTATTATTTGGCGATGGGCGGGGTGGTTTTATACGGACTTTCGACGGTGTTTGCGCTCGTAACCTTGCCCGTGGAATTCGACGCAAGCCGACGCGCAAAGCGTATGCTTGTGGAAGAAGGGATTTTGACGGAAGAAGAATTGCCCTATGCGGAGAAGATGCTTTCGGCGGCGGCGCAAACGTACGTGGCGTCTTTGCTAACGTCGCTCGTGTATTTTTTACGGTTTGCGCTTTGGGTGTTTATCCTGTTCGGCGGAAGAAGAAGAGATTAAGAAAGTGAATTGTGTTAATTTCGTGAACATTTTCTAAATATTTCCAAAAAGGATAATAAACGCTTGAAAAACCCGCGGTTATATGGTAAAATAAACGGGTAAAACCGTTTGATAAGGGCAAAAACGGGGTATAAAAAGATATCCGCTGCGCATTAGGCTTGGCGGTTAAGGAGTGTAACACTTTGAATAAGAAAACAAAAACAATTATATGGGTGATCGTGGCGGTGGTGCTCGTTGCCTTGCTCGGGTTTTTACTTACCGATATTCTCGGCGGACCGACGGAGCTTTCCTTTAACGCGTTCTACGACAAGATTAAAAACGGCGAGATCACCAAGCTGTATATCGACGGTTACGTATGGACGGGTTACGGCTCGTTAGAAGGCAAAGAGATTGCCTACACGACGGTTGCTCCCAGCTTATACGATTTTGCTTCCGCTCACACCTTTTTAACGAATATCGTTCCCAAAGGCGAAAACGGGGTGTTGGCGCTGGAAATGCATTTCACCGATCCCAACGCAGGCAGTATTTGGTCGAGCTTAATCCCCATTTTAGGCGTAGTGCTCGTGGCGGTGATGTTCTGGCTGATTATGCGTAGCGCGGCGGGCGGCGGTAACGCGGCAATGAACATAGGCAAAAACAAAGCGCAAGTACAAAGCAATTTAAAGGTGCGTTTCTCCGACGTTGCGGGTGCAGAAGAAGAAAAAGAAGAACTTGCGGAAGTGGTAGAGTTCTTGAAAAGCCCGAAAAAGTTTTCTAATTTGGGTGCGCGTATTCCCTCGGGCGTACTGCTCGTAGGCCCTCCGGGAACGGGTAAAACGCTGTTTGCAAAAGCGGTTGCGGGCGAAGCGGGCGTGCCGTTCTTCTCGGTGTCGGGTTCGGACTTTGTGGAAATGTACGTGGGCGTTGGTGCAAAGCGTGTGCGCGATCTTTTCGATATGGCAAAGAAAAACCAACCCTGCATTATCTTTATCGACGAAATCGACGCGGTAGGGCGTAGGCGCGGCGCAGGTCTTGGCGGCGGTCACGACGAAAGAGAACAAACGCTCAACCAAATTCTCGTGCAAATGGATGGTTTTGAAACGGGCGAAGGCATTATCGTTATGGCGGCGACCAACCGTGCGGATATTCTCGATCCCGCGCTGTTAAGACCGGGTAGATTTGACAGACAAATCAACGTGAACCTGCCCGACGTGAAAGGCCGTGAACAAATTTTGAAAGTGCACGCAAGAAATAAGCCTATGGCGCCCGACGTCAATTTCAAAACGGTGGCGCGGATCACGGCGGGATTTTCGGGTGCGGAGCTTGCCAACCTTTTGAACGAAGCGGCAATTTTGGCGGCGCGCGCGAACAAGAAAATGATCGGCAATTTAGAGCTGTACGACGGTATTAACAAAGTGCTTATGGGCCCGCAAAAGAAGAGCCGAGTGGTAACGGAAGCGGACAAACGCTGTACGGCGTATCACGAAGCGGGGCACGCGGTTTTGGCCTGTCTTTGTAAGCATTGCGATCCCGTGCACGAAGTGTCGATTATTCCCCGCGGCCGTGCGGCGGGCTATACGATGACGCGTCCTGAAACGGACGATAACGACGTTTCGTATAACAAACTCATTGATAATATTTGTATGTCGCTTGGCGGGCGCGTTGCGGAAGAGCTCGTCATTCAAGACGTAACGACGGGCGCAAGTGCGGACTTGCAACACGTTTCGGAGATTGCGCGGAGAATGGTTACGCAATGGGGTATGAGCGATAAGCTCGGGCTTGTGGCGTATGATAGCGATCAACCCGTGTTTATGGGTATGGAATACGGCAACCAAAGCCGCGGCGGGTATTCGCAGGAAACTGCGGCGACGATCGATAGCGAAATTCGTCGTTTGATTACCGAAGCGCACACGCGCGCAACCAAGCTTTTGAAAGAGAACCGCTCGATTATGGATAATATGTCGCGGGTACTCGTGGAAAGAGAAACCATCTACACCGAAGAAGTGGCGATGCTTATGAAAGGCGCGGACTATAAAGAAGTTATCGCGTTTATGGACGCCAAGGAAGACACGCATAAAGAAAACCCGTTTGCACAAATGACGACGCCGTCCAAAGAACACGTCGTTGCGGACGAAACGGAAGAACAAACGAAAGACGAATAAACCCAACGAGCCGTTTTTACACGGCTCGTTATTCTAAAAGTGAAGTTTTTCACTTCGTGAAAAGTGAAGTAACTGCGTAGTGAAGTTTGTGCAAGCACAAGTGAAGTTTTTTCGCTTTGCGAAAAAGTTATTGAATATTCCACAACTTGCCCCTTTGGGGCATACTTCACTGCGACAAAGTCGCTAATTCACTTGCCTTTCGGCATACTTCACTTTTGCCCAACGGGCAAATACTTCACTAAAAAGGAGTTTTTTATGCAAGAAAAAAGCGTACTCGTGCCTTACGTCGTGGAGAGAACGTCTTCGGGCGAGCG
>JAZOPU010000132.1:0-6948 GCA_045655705.1 Candidatus Scatosoma sp. | reverse complement strand
ATACTCAAAAGTACTTGACGGAAAAGCGTTTTATGGGTAAAATAGAATAGAGATAAAACGGGAGAATACCGCTATGAAAAAAATCAACTTCAAAAAATTACTTTGCTCGGCTTTGGCTTTGTCCGTTTGCGTGGGTACTTTGACCGCTTGCGAAACTTCTAAACCCAAGGTTCAAATGCAAATCGAGTTTAACGGTGAAACGTATGATCTTGACTACGTTTTGCATAGAAAAGTTGCGCCTGCGACCGTGAAACATTTCCTTGCGCTTGCTGAAAACGGATATTTCGACGGGCTTTGCGTGCATGATTACACGGGCGAAAAAATGTATACGGGTGGATATAAGTATGAAAACGACAATCTCGTATACCAAAAATATTACGATATCGTAAAGGATTATTCCGATTTCCCTTATAGCGTTTGGCTGGACGAACAAAAAGCGACTCCCACCTATACCGTATACGGAGAATTTTTCGGGAACAGCGAATTCAAGGTGGAAAACGGTGCGAAATCGCAAGAGTTTGGTTCGCTTACTATGTTCTACGAAGATATCGACAGCGACGATAGAATTATCGTGGAACGCCACAACGGCGAAGGCACGGCGCGTTATGCATACGAAGACAACTGCGCAACGTCGCTCTTCTTCATTTCTATGTCCGACGAAACGAAAACGGACAGCAATTATTGCACCTTTGCAACGCTGAACGAAAAGAGTGTGGACGTTTTAAAAGAACTTCGCTCGGCAATCGAAAGCTATATCGAAAGCAACTACGACGACGAGGACGAGGACACATTTGCGCCTGAAAAGAGCGTGGTCGTGGAAGAAACGGACCCCGTGCTTGGATTGCAAGAAAACGAGTGGGAATATAACGTTCCGCAAAGCGCAATCGTGATTAAGAAAGTGAGCGTTAAAAAATACTAATAGCAAAAAATCAACCTTACAAAAGGTTGATTTTTTGCTTATTCGTGCTCGACAAGCCAAGCTTTGGCTTTCGCTTCGCCCATTCTCGTGATGTCTTCTTTGGGGTATTTGGAATTCGCGCCACCGTTCGTATAGAGAAAATAGTTCCCGCTTTCCGTTTGATAAAGCGTTTCTTCATAGCCGTTTTCGTCGCCGAAACAGCCGAACGTTACCTTTTTCACGATTTTCGACGTGTCCGTGTCATACACTTTTTTACAAATAATCTTCTGCATAAGTTCTCTCCTTTTTTAAGATAATTCTATACCAAACCGCCCGTGTCTGTCAAGCGCAAACACGGGCGGTTTTTTAAAAAGATATAAAAAAGTTGTCGAAAAGTGTATATTTTAGCCCACAATATCTTTGATTTTGCCGTGTTCGACTTGTGCGGTGAAATAGCTCGCTTCAAAAAGCCGTTCGCCTTTTTGGCGCATGAGCGCGCAGGTATTTTCGTCCGCAGTGGGCGATACGAAGACAAAATCGCCTAAAAACGAAAGGAGTTTTTCTTTTTCGGATAGTAATTCTTCTGAAAGCATTGCATCAATATTCGCGCCGATACGCACGCTTTCAAAAAATGCGTAGGGCAAAAGGGCGTCGATTGCGTTTGCGTTTGTTTGCCCTACGAGCGAAAGCGTTTTTTGCGAGCAAGCGTCGTTTGAAAGTTGCCACGTGCCTTGGATATACGCAGTTTCGTTTATCGGGATTTTTGCGCAAAGCTCGCCGTTTTCCACCGTGAAGCTTTCCACCGTTTCTTGGAAAATTCTCTCGCCCGTGGGGGTAAAAATGGCGAGCGTTTTTTCCGCGCGGAGAAAAATCAAATTTTCGTGAAAGGAAATCTCACATTTTTCAAAATCGCTATTTAGGGGCTGTACGAAAAAACCGTTGTCGCTTTGAAAGGATATTTGCAAATTGCCTTGTTTAAAAACCGAAACGAGCAGGTCGTTTTCTTTTGCTTGCGCAATCGGGCGCAGAGTGAAATCGCACGGCGGGAAATCGCGGGCATATAAGGCGATTGCGTCCTTGAAAAGATAGACTTCTACGCCTACGGGGGCGATAAAGCGTATGTTTTCGCCAAGGAAAAAGGACAAGGGCAGGGCGTTTTCGGGTGTGAAGGTTATGAGTAAATTGTCCGAAAGGCAAACGGTGGCAAAGCGTTCAAAGCGGTCGGTGATACCAAAGTATGCACCGCCGACACTCAAAGCACACGGGCGGGAAGATAAAAAATAAATTTTCATAATTTATTATATTCTTGCAGGTATAAAATTAGAAATATTTGATAATAATCAGCGTGAAAACTCAAAAAACGGAGGCTATTATGAATAAAATCAACGGTTATACGGAAGAAGAAGTGAAAACTTTGGTTGAATACATTAAGGAAGGGAAGAAAAAGGGTAAAACGCTTACGTGGTTATTTGAAACGTACGGCAACCAGCACGGCAGGGCAAAGGGGAGTGTGCGCAATTATTATTACGCGCTGATGAAAAACGAAAAACAGGACGAGCGCGTGGTGAAACTGCTCGACGGTTCGTCGCTGTCCGTGGAAAAAATCCGTGAGTTTACGCCCCAGGAAACGGATGAGGCACTCAAAAGTATTTTGGCGGAAAAGAGCAAGGGATTGTCCGTGCGCCGTGCGATTTTTAATCTTTCGGGCGGGGACGACAAGCTTATGCTTCGGTTGCAAAACAAGTACCGAAACACCCTGAAAAAACAACCGCAAAAGTTGCAAGAGCTTGCCAAGGAAATGGGCTTGGACGCGGTTGCGGGGGAGATTGAACGGCGCGCCGTAAAACAAAAGGAAAAGCCCGCGACAAGCGAGTTTTTGCGTAGGCGGTTGGAAAGCGAGATTAACGCGTTATACGATCGCTTGGCGCAGGCGTTGAAAGCGGAAAACGAGCGTTTGAAAAAAGAAAACGAGCTTTTAAAGGCGCAAATTATGCAAAAATAAAGTTTGCCCCGACTTTTGTCGGGGCAAGAATTATTTCTTAAAGACTTTTTTCACGGATTTTTTCATTTCTTCCGCTTTTTCTTCCGCTTCCGTTTCCAGCTTTTCCGTCGCTTTTTCCATGGCGTTGATTTTTTCGTCCATCATTTGGTCGAGCTTGGTTTGCACTTCTTCCTGTCCTTTCTTGACAAGCGTGCGCATTTTATAGTTATTCGCACAAAGTACCGCGCCGATCATACCGCCAAAAAGCATACCGATTGCAAACTTTTCCATACTTTCCCCCTCCTTTTACTCGCAGTATGTGATAAAATCGGGAAGTTATACGAAAAATTTTGCTTAAAAAAGTGGACGGCAACGCCGTTTTGTGTTATAATATTATTATGGAAAAACGAGTGATAGCCTTTGATATAGGCGACAAGCGGATCGGCGTTGCTATCTCCGACCCTTTTAACGAATACGCTATGCCTTGCGAAACGTATTTCCGCACCAAAAGTTTTCTAACCGACGTGAAAGCGATTGCCCAAATTGCCCGCGATCGCGGTGTGGGCGTGATTGTGTGCGGTATGCCCGTGAACTTCGACGGTTCTGAAAGCGTGCAAACGGTGAAAACGCAGGACTTTATCGACGCGTTGAAACGCGAAACTACGCTCCCTGTGGAGCTGGAAGACGAGCGGTTTACAACCATGCAGGCGCGGGAAACGCAAATGATTGGCGGGGTGAAACGGGCGGATAGGAAAAAGACCGTTGATTCGATTGCGGCGTCGTATATACTCGAAAGCTATCTGCATCGCATAAAAAATCAAAAAAAGAATGAGGTGAAAGTTATGGAAAACGAAATTTTAGAAGAAGAACACGTGATTGAATTGCAAGACGACGAAGGCAACGTTGAGAAGTTTTTGCATATCGGCACAATCGAATACCGCGGGGAAAAATATTGCTTTTTCCAAAAAGCCGAGCCCGAAACGGAAGAGGAAGAAGACGAAGTGGTGATGTACCGCTTGGACGAAAAGGAAGAACTGTTATTGCCCTTGGAGGACGAACAGCTTATGGACGAAGTGTTCGCGGAATTTTGTCATCAATACGAGGACTTTGAGGACGCGGACGAAGCAATGGAGCTGGAATAATTTATAACGTAGCTATATGATAAGGAAACGGAAATGAGAAAAAAATGGTTTTTATTGTTCATAGTCTTTCTTTTTGTGCTTTGTCTGTTTCCCTTTTCCTATGAAACAGCAAGCGCGGATACAGGTCCGAAACGCTCGGTGCGCATAGATTTTGAAAATTTGGGCGACGAGCCTTGCTATGGCACGCTTCTTGCACCCTACGACGGTAGCGGTCCTTGGCGGGCTTGGGATGGTACGGAACAAGGCGCGTATTATAAAGACGAAGAAAGTGGGCGTTGGGGCGAGCTAGATTATGAGATTTGGAAAGCGTTTGTAGACTACGAGGACGAAGGGTTTTATTTTTGGCAACGGGCGTTTGAAGTAAGTAAAACAAAATGTATTTCTTGGAGCTATTATCCACCCTATGCGTTCAAAGTTTTGCTGTATTTCCCAAATCAAAATCTGTTTGTTTCCAGCGACGAGTATGAAAGATATGCGTTTCATTCCTATTATAGCGTGGATATGGCGAACATTACGTTCTCGGAGAATGGGACAAGCGAAAAACCGTTGCTTTTGGAGTCCAAGCTCGTTGCGGAAAACTCGTATAACTACGGCGAAGAGATTTTAGGATTGGTTATACGCATACTTATTACGCTAGCCATTGAAACGGGTATTGCGTTGCTAGTGAATATACGCGAGAAAAAGCCGTTGCTTTTTATCACTATTATCAATGTGCTTACGCAAATCGTACTTAATGTGATTTTATTTTTCTATAACTATCAACACGGTCTATACGTGCCTTGTTATATTCTTTTGGAATTGCTTGTGCTTGCTATCGAAGCGGTGGCGTATTGTTTGTTCTTGCCTAAATTATCGAGTAAAGAATATACCAAGAAAAAATGCGTGGGATATTCCGCTACGTCCAATGCACTTTCGTTTGTGGGCGGTTTGATCATTGCGTTTATATTCCCTCAGTTTTTCTAATTGCGCTGTGCGCAAGTACGCCAAAGGCGTAGGGCGCAAGCAACGCTTGCTTTATTTGGGGCTGAATATGCGGGGCTCTGCCCCTGCACCCCGCAAGGAACTATGTCCCTTGACCCTATATTTATGCCACGAAAATTTGCTTTTCGACAAAGTGATTGCAAATGTAACACGAAATATATAGTATCCTATTCCCAAACCCTTTTGCGGGTTTGGGGATTTTTTATGGTCGTGTATATCGAGTACGCTTTGGCGGAAAATTTTATGATCGACGGCACGTTGCTTTGGTTATCGCTCTACGTTTCTAAAAATAAAATACTTTGGAAACGGTTGCTTTTATCCGCGCTTGTTGGGTCAGTTTTTGCCGTTACCTTTCCTGTTTTCGCTTTGCAAAAATGGCTGGATTATACGCTGAAAGCTTTGTGCGCGGTGGGTATGTGTCTTATCGCGTATGGTAAACTCAAACCAAAACCGCGGTTTAAAAATTTCGTGCTTTTTACGGGACTGTTTTTTGCATTTTCCTTTGCGTTTGCGGGTATGCTTATCGCCTTTTGCAACTCCTTTGCTTTTAACGGCGAAAGCTATACGCTTGCGCGGGCGCCGATCGTTTTGACAGTATGCTGTGGAGTGGCGTTCGTGGCGTTGGCGGTGGCGTTGGCGCGGAAGCTGTATAAAAAACGTGCGCTGGAACGGCTGTTATACGATTGCGTGATTGAAAAGGGTGCGAAAAAGGTGGCGGTTAAGGGTTTTTTTGATAGCGGGAACTGCGCGGAAAAGAACGGGTTGCCCGTGTGTTTTCTTTCGCCGGATATCGTCTACGATTTATGTGGGGACGGGGTGTGGGAGCATAACGACGAGATTGCTATTTCCACCGTCAGCGGGGTGAAAACCATGCGCGTGTTTCTTGCCGTTATTTGCGTAAACGGCAAAAGACAACGGGCATATTTTGCGCCTGCCGTACATATGATATCGAGAGAGTATAAGTTATTATTAAACGCGCGTAGTCTGACGGGAGTTGAACCGCCACAAGCCTAAAAAGAGTCTTTTTTGTTCTTTTTGCCACACCCGCGCTTGAAGTATGTCGATACGTCGGCGCACGGTTGAGCCAAAAATATCTAAAAAATACGCTTTTTAGGTGCGTAGCAGTTTTAGAGAACGAAAAAATAGATTAGACGAGGAAATGGAGCGCAATCATACCTAAGTATGATAAGCGAGATTGACGAAGTATAAGCCTTTTTTCGTCTATAAAACCTTGTAGGGTTCAATTTCCGTCAGACTAAAAGGAGTGAGAAGCGATGAAATTTTTAGAAATACTGCAAATTTTTTTACAACGGATAAGCCCTGACGAGGCGAAAAACACGGTGGATTACGTGTGCGGGAACGGCGAAGCGTTGCCCCTGCCTTTATCCCCCGAAGAAGAAACCCAAACGCTTCAAACTATGATGTCGGGCGAAGAAGCGGAACGGGAGAAAGCGAAAGCGGAGCTTATTCAACGCAACCTGCGCTTGGTTGTGTATATCGCGCGGAAATTTGATAATACGGGCGTGGAAAGCGACGATCTCATTTCTATCGGTACGATGGGGCTTATCAAAGCGATCAATTCCTTTAAGACGGACAAGAATATCAAGCTCGCCACCTACGCTTCGCGGTGCATTGAGAACGAAATTTTGATGTATTTACGGCGTATTGCACGCTTGAAAAGCGAGATTTCCTTTGACGAACCGCTCAATACCGATTTTGAGGGGAATGAATTGTTGCTTTCGGATATTTTGGGTACGTCCGCGGATAGCGTGTATGGGGATATCGAAGCGAATGCGGAAAAGGAACAGCTCAAAGAAGCACTCAAAAAACTCTCCGATCGCGAGCGGAAAATTATGTTCTTGCGCTTTGGGCTTGGCGGGGGCGAAGAAATGACGCAAAAGGACGTTGCCGATCTTTTGGGGATTTCTCAAAGCTACATATCCCGC
>JAZOPU010000131.1:0-27230 GCA_045655705.1 Candidatus Scatosoma sp. | reverse complement strand
AAGAATGCAAGCAAAATTTGCATCACCGCGTAGGCGTAGAAATAATATTCCATCGTCGCCGCTAAATCGGTGAACGAGCCGAACGTACCCAGTTGTTGCAAGGTCGTTTTTTCCGCAACGTATAAATTTTTTGCGCCCGTCAAAACGATATAAAGAAAAAAAGATGCAAAAATAAGCAACGCATAGGCGTGGCTACGCGATTTGTTTTGTTCTTGCATTTTTTAAGCCTCGATTGCCTCGATAAATGCTTTTTTGTCGGGAGCTTTCAAGCAAGCCGAGCCTGCCACGAACACGTCCGCGCCGCTCTGTTTGCAAATTTGCGCCGTTGTCATATCCACACCGCCGTCCACTTCTAAACGGCAAGCGGGATTGACTTCTTGCAATCTTGCTTTCAACGCTTTGAGCTTGGGCATCATGTGCTCCATAAAGCTTTGCCCGCCAAAGCCGGGTTCAACGGTCATCACAAGCACAAGTGCGCATTTTTTCAAATACCGTTCGATAGCGGATGCGGGGGTATTGGGTTTGACGGAAATACCGGGTTTTACGCCCATTTCCGCAATTTTATCTAACGTTTTTTCAATGTTTTCGGGTGTGTCCGCTTCCACGTGCACGGTCAGATAATCCGAGCCTGCTTTGCAAAACTGTTCCACGTAGCGCAAGGGACGGTCGATCATAAGATGCACGTCCAAAACGCGGTCGGTGGTTTTGCGGAGCGAAGAAACGGTGGAGTACCCAAACGAGAAGTTGGGTACGAATTGTCCGTCCATCACGTCCACGTGAAACCATTTCGCGCCTGCGTTTTCAAGCATTTTCACGTCCCGTTCCATGTGCATGGGGTCAGCCGCTAATAAAGAAGGAGCGACGATATACATAATTTTCACCTCGTTTATGCGTTTAACATGGTTTTGCCTGCACCGCAAAGTCCTTCAAAATCAGAAATGAAAGCTTCCACTGCGGAATCTACGCAAGCGTTCTTAACTAACCCTTCGATAACGTCGGGTGCAACCGTTGCTGCGCCAACGCCGTAAGCGCAAAGCTCTTGCACTTGGTTGGAGTTTTTAAAGCTTGCCGCAAGAATTTGCGTTTTAAAGCCGTTGTTTTCAAAAATGTTTTGAATGGTTTTCGTCGTTTCAATCCCGTTCGCGCCAAGGTTGTCGATACGGTTCACGTACGGTGCTGCATAGTCCGCACCTGATTTTGCCGCAAGGTATGCTTGCATCGGGGTGTAGATCGCCGTTGCCGTGATTTTAAAGCCTTCCTTGGATAAAGCTTTCATAGCTTTAAAGCCTTCGGGAATGGACGGAACTTTAATAAAGGTGTTTTTGCCGAGAATTTCCGCCATTTTGTGTGCTTCTTCAATCATGTCTTCCGCTTTCAGAGAAAGTACCTGTGCGTGCAGTTCGTCGTCGCCGATAAATTCGCGGATTTCTTTGAGTACCTCGTAAGGGTTTCGACCGCTCTTTGCCAAAATGGAAGGGTTGGTCGTTACGCCGTCGATAGGGTACAGGTCGTAGAGTTTTTTGATTTTCGCAATATTTGCGTCGTCAATGAGAAGTTTCATAATATGCCTCCAAAAATATTAAGATTTTTTATTTGTCAAAATTTTAATTTTATCGTCGCAACGGCTTACGTAAGAAAAGCCCGTGCGTCCGATCTTTGCGCTATCGGCAACGATTAGCACCTTTTTAGAGCGTGCAATCATAATGCGGTCGATAATCGCTTCTTCCGCGTGGCAGGTGGAGATTTCTCCGTCACCGCTAACCCCGTCCACAGACAATACCGCCCAGTCCGCGCCAAAGCGGTTGAGATGTTCTTGCGTATCCGCGCCGTAGGTAAAATTGTAGGGGCTATTGATTGCTCCGCCAAGAAGTATAACGCGGAAAGAGGGAACACTGCCAAGCGTCGTTGCCACGGAAAGCGAGTTGGTAACCACGCTCAAATTTTTCTTGTTTTTCAAAGCTTCCGCCACAAGCAGGGTGGTCGTGCCCGAATTGATAAAGAGCGTATCGCCGTCTTGCACGATCGTTGCCACCGTTTGCGCGATTTCCTGTTTTTGCTCGTAATTTTCAATCGCGCGGTGGGGTTGTTCGTTACCGTTTGCAGGTAAAATCGCACCGCCCGCCATACGCACGAGTAAACCCTCGCTTGCAAGCGCGTCTAAATCCGTACGAATGGTTACGAGCGACGCATTAAGCTGTTTGCTCAAATTAGCGATATACACCTTTTGATCCCTGTGCAGGATATCCAAAATGGTGTTCCTGCGCTGGGCAATTTTTGCTCTACCGTTTTCCCTTATCATGTATTAAACCCCCTTTTTATTCAAACGTTCGCCAACCGCGCCGCCCGGGTGAATGAGTGCGAATTGTTCTTTTTGATAATCCGTTTCTTCAATGACCGCCGTTTGAAGGGCATGGAAAAGCATACAAAGCGCGGTCGTACTCGTCGTGCCTTGCATATTGTATTTGTCCGTTTCACGATTCACGTATTGCTTGATTACCACGTCCGCGCCAAGAGCAAGGGGGGATTGCATATTTTCCGTGATCGTAATAACAAAAACGCCTTTTGCTTTGCAAATATCAAGGATAGGGAAGAGTTCTTTGGTTGCACCGCCACGAGAGGCAAGCACCATAACGTCGCCCTTTTGTAAAAATCCGCTACCGCCGTGTACCGCTTCCGCAGGGGAAATAAAACGCGCAGGGCGTTCGATACAGCACATTAAATGTGCAAAATGTTGACAGGCAATGCCCGAGTGTCCGCAACCCGCCGCACCGATACGGGGGGCGTTTGCAAGCAACTCCACGGCTTTGGAAAACGCCGTTTCGTCTAAATAGTTTTTCATTTCCTTAATGCATTCGCATTCGATATCATACGCCGCTTTTGCAGCCGCTAACGCTTTATCACTTAACATAGTTTCACCTCGTTTATTTTTTCATCTCTATTATATCACTCCTGCACGCTTTTGGCAAGTAAATTTTGCAAAAAGAAAGTTAAAATTTTCATTTTTGAAAGATTGTATTGTTTTCTGAAAAAAATACCGCAAAATTCTTGACTAAAAGAAAAAATCCTGTATACTATAATAGATAAATAAATAATAAAACGAGGCGCACATTTATGAATGAAAAAAGAGTAAAATTACCGTTTTTTGAAATCGGTCCCAAGTCGTATTTATACGGCGACGATATTTTAGAACTTGCAAAAGCAGCCGACGCAGCCTCGGAAAAATACGGCGTAGATATCATTTTCACAACGCCTATCGTGGATATCCGTCGCGTGAGAGAAGCGACGAAAAATATTCACGTATTCGCACCGCATATGGACGCAATTATGCCCGGAAGAGGGCTTGCGGACGTCTTGCCTGAATCGCTTGTTGCGGCGGGCGCGGACGGCGTTATGCTCAATCACTGTGAAAAGCCTTTGACGTTTGAAGTTTTGGAAAAGACGATTGAAAGAGCCAACGAAGTAGGCTTGACGACGATTGTTTGCGCGGATTCCTTGGCGGAAGCGAGTAAAATTGCAACGCTCAACCCCGATATTATCGTGGCAGAGCCTTCTGAGCTTATCGGCACGGGCGTGAGCGTTGGTAAAGAATACGTGGAAGCCGCAACCAAATCCGTTAAAGACGTCAACCCTGACATTTTGGTGTTGACGGCGGCAGGTATCGCAGGCGGGGAAGTCGTGTATAACACGATTATCGCAGGCGCGGACGCAACGGGTTCGTCGTCGGGCGTAGCCAAGGCGAAGGACAGAGCGGCGATGGTGGACGAAATGATTTCGGCTGTCCGTCGTGCGTGGGACGAACGTCATAATTAAAAAAATAAATTTATCGGAGGATAAAATAATGGAATTTAAAGTTTTTCAAAAAGAGTTAGAATTGCAATCCCGTGGTTGGATCCCTACTTTCCACGACGTTTCCAAGGAAATTATGGAAATCGTAAAAGCTTCGGGCGTTAAGAACGGTACGGTTTGTATCGCTTCTCACCACACGACCTGTTCGGTAATGATTCAAGAATGTTCGCACGATTTGGATTCGTTCGACCTTGAATACTTACAGCACGACTTGCTTGACATTATGCGCAAGCTCATTCCCGACTACACCAACGAAGGCGATTATCGTCACCCCGGCCCCGTGCACGCACAATTCGGCCGTTACGTAAACGAACCGGGCAACTACACGTCTATGAACACGGACGGACATTTGCGTTCGGTATTCTTTGGCAGAAGCGAAACGATGACGATCAAGGACGGCGTTCTTGACGGCGGTGAATTCGCACATATCTACTTCATTGACTGGGATCACGTTCGTGCACGTCATCGTCAGCTCAACGTAACCGTTATGGGTACGACCGACGAAGGAGAAAGCAGAAAATGGAATAACGGTGAAGTGATCAACACGCTTCGTAAATTCACGGACGAAGAAAAAGCATACGATCCCCGTTATGACTTGCAACAAAAAAGATAAATAAAATAAGGCAAAAAGCTGTTGCAAGGCAGCTTTTTGTATTTAGGAGAGCTTATGGCAAACGTAATGGGTATTGACATCGGCACGACTTCGCTCAAAGGTTGCGTGTTCGACGAAAAGGGCAACGAGCTTGCTTCGGTAACCAAGGCATATACGCTCATCACCGAAGGCGAACGCGTAGAATTTCCTGCTGAAAAATATTTTGAACTGTTTGAACAGGCGTATAACGAACTCAACGCAAAAGCGCCTATCGACAGTTTTGCGATCGACACGCAAGGCGAAACGCTTATGTTCTTGGATAAGGCGGGCAAACCGCTTATGAATGCGATCGTGTGGTTGGATAACCGCGCGGAAGCGGAAGCCAAGGCAATCGAAGAAAAGTTTGGACTCAAAACGGTGTATGAAATCACGGGACAAACGGAAGTTCCCGCAGGTTATCCTGCGGCGAAAATTTTGTGGTTGAAAAATAACCGCCCCGAACTTTTTGCAAAGCTTGATAAAGTGGTGTTGCTCAAAGATTATTTGCTCTATCGCATTACGGGCAAATTTGTTTGCGAACGCTCGCTGTATTCTTCTACGCTCTATCTCGACGTGCGCACAGGCGAATATTGGAAAGAAATGCTTGATTATATCGGTATTGACGAAAGCTATTTGCCTAAGCTGTATGAAAGCGGAGAAAAGGTGGGCGAATATAACGGCGCAACCGTTTGCACGGGCGCGCTCGATCAAATTTCGGGCTTTATCGGTTCGGGTATTGTCCGCGAAGGCAGTGTGAGCGAAATGACGGGCACGGCGCTTGCCGTTTGCGCACTTTCTAAAACTATTCCGCCTTATTTTGAAGGGATCAAAGTACCTGCGTATTACGTGGCAAAGGATAAGTATTGTCTTTTGATGTGGGCGCCGACGGCGGGCATGGTTATGGAATGGTTTAAGAAGAATTTCTACGAAAATACCGACTTTAAAACGATTGACGAAGAAGCTTCTAAAATCCCGCTTGGTGCGGAAGGATTAACGATCGCGCCGAATATGCGCGGTAGTGTAATGCCCGTCAACGATCCCGATTTAAAGGGCGGGGTGTACGGTATGGACTTAAAGCATACCTGCGCGCATTTCTCTCGCGCGATTATGGAATCGATTGCCTGCCTGTTGCGTCAATTTTTAGAGTATTTAGGATTATCCGTAGACGAAGTTGTTTCAATCGGCGGTGGCTCGAAGAGCGGACTTTGGCGACAAATCAAAGCGGATATCACAGGCAAAAAAGTAGTTACGCTCAAAAACAAAGAAACGGGTTGTTTAGGTACGGCGATCTACGCGGGCTACGGCGCAGGTATTTATACGGATATCGACGGCGCGGTAGGGCAGTTGGTGGAACGAAAAGACGTTACATTCCCCAAAGCCGAAAAAGCGGAGGCGGGAGCGGTATATCAAAGATATTTGCAACTTGATAAACTGTTTTTGCAAAGAGAAAGCTTATAAAACAAAAACTCGCGATTGCATAACGCAATCGCGAGTTTTTATTTACTGGTTATTTTCTTAAATTATCAAGAATTTTCGTGCCTTCCGCAATGATCGTTTCCGCAACGCCTGCTTTATACGAAGAAGAACGAGCTTCATAACCGCCTTCGTCGTAGGAATCTTTCATAGGGAAATAACCGCGATTACCGTTGGTCAAACAGGTAGGGCAAACCATTTTCCAATCCTTTGCTTCTTTAAGTCCCATACCGATACCCGTAAACGGTTCACCGGGGATACCTAAAAACGCTACGTCGCCGATCTTGATCGCCGTCAAGTTCATCGGGAAAAATTCAGGACCGTTTTCAAGGCGTACCTTTCTCTCTGCGTCGGCAACCATGGTGGTAAACATCATTCCCTTATAGGGAAGCTCCGCATCTTTTCCGTCTAAGTGCATTTGGTGGATATAGCGAGCTTCTTCCATTTCTTCGGGCGTAGGCATATTCGACGCCACGTTTACAACTTCTTCAACGAATTTGATTTCATTGACGGGTATAAATTCTACCTTTTCATAAACGTTCATTAAAGCGCCTGCAACGACGTTGCCCATATGGCGAGAGTGCGCATATCCGCGCGTAACGTCGTCGAAATCGTTAAACATTCCGTTGAGATCGCCGCCGACGGGTTTTACGTTCACGTGGTTAATATCACCTTGTGCGCCGTTAAAGAATACGCACTTGGTGTTGTCCACCGCTTTTTCGAATATTCTTCTCGTAAACCCAGGCCAGTCTGCCGACGATTTATTGTTACCGATAACGTCGGGGTGGTTACCGTAGTTACCGATCACAACGTTGTCGCCACATTCTCTTTCAAAACGGATAACGTTCACACGTTCGTCCAAAAGACCGATAGAGCGCACGATATCGGGGTTGTTTACGCCGGGGTTGGTTTTCGTCGTGCCGTCTTTCATAAGATAACGGCGGTTAAAACCAATGCGTTCGGCTTTGCTAACACCAATACCCATTCTTGCGGGTTTCAAATCCGTGATCGCGTAAACGATACTGTCCGCGATTTTTTTCATAACGAAAGAATCGTATTCTCTGTCGATATCGTTCGTCCACGCGTCTTCCCTGCCAAAGCAAGGTCCAACGTGGGTGTGCGTCGTGTGAATAAAAATCGCTTTTTTATCAAGCCCTGTTGCTTTTGCTGCATATTCTCTTGCCGCTTCGTAGTAGGTAGTGTCCGCCGCTTCGCAGTCAATAGAAACGAGTGCAACCGCCACGCCGTCTTTTTCGACGGCGACGGTGTTGATCTCTAAATCGTCAAGGATCGCTTCGTTCAAACGTTGATGAAAATATCCCCGAATATTAACGCCGATGGGCGGGTTGATTGTTATTCTTGAAAAACCGACTTTCAAATCATAGTTAATCATTATGTTTTCACCTTGGCTATTAGTAGCCTACCTTTTCCCAACAATCGAACGGTGCCGCGAGCTCGTCGCTAACGAGTACTTGCGTTTTCATAGTTTGTAACATGGAGCTGGGAATAAGCGGGGTAACGGGTCCGTGCAATACAAGACGGCTCGTCATTCTTTGCCACGAAGAGAACGTACCGTTGGTAAGGAGTGCGTGCACTTCGATTCTTTCTCTTGCGTTCTTCACGTCAACGGGACCGATCGTAGCCGCCTTGGGAGGTACGTCTGCGATATAACCCGATTGACCGAACACGCCGTGCAAAGAGTTTTGCGCAACGGTAAGGGGGTGAAGATCCACGATACGTGCTTTCATATTAAGCCATTCGTCGATTTGCGCTTTGGTGGGTTCTACTGCGGGATCGAAGCCTTCGGGGAAGAAATCGGGAACGGGATCGATGAACGCCATGTGTCCCGTCCAACCGGGGGAAGAGCTACAAATATCCGCACCGCCTTCACCACATTCGGTGATCATATCCGAATAGTTTGCGATGTTCTTGTTCGTGGGATAGTGTACGTTGGAAAGGGGCATACGCAATTTCTCGTCGATTTGATATACGAGATATTTAAGCATCGAGTGCGCAAAACCTGCTTGATAGGTTTCGGGTGCGATGTTACCGTCTTGATCCGCCCATTCGTCCATGGCGAAAAGGTGTACGTTTTTACAATCTACTTTGAAGTAGTTGATAAGTTGTGCAAGGGGGATATACGTATCAGGTTCGGGGTTGCCGAGAATAAGCGTAATCTTCTTGCCTTTTTCCGACGCTTCTTTAATGCGTGCGAAAAGGGTAGCGATTAAAACGGGGTGGGGTTCATCATAACCTTGATGTTGAAATCGGGGTTAGGGTGTTTCTCCAAATCCGTTCCGCTGATTTTTCTCAATCTTTCGCAAAGTTCTCTGTCCTTGAAAGGCACGAAACTTGCGGGTTGGAAGTTAAAAGTGCTTGCGGGTTCAAAAATTTTATTCATTTTTTATCTCCTTTAAATATAGTTTTCTTAACGTTAAATTTGTCGTCAACAAAAATCAAGTTGGCGAAATTTCCTTCTTCAATGTACCCAACGCCTGAAAGGTTGAGTGCGCGGGCGGGGTTGTACGAGCCGAAACGGAACGCGTCCACGACGGAACAGCCCGTGTGCACCATAAAGTTACCGCAGGCAATATCCAAGGTCAAGCCCGAGCCTGCGATCTCGCCCGCGTTATCAAAGTGCAAATCAGTTGCTTCTTCAAAGCCTGCGGGGATAGGTCCGTCGCATACGAACTGATCGGCAATCAAAATAATGCGATCGTCGCCCTTGATCTTGCGCACGAGCCGTTGCATATACGGCACGACGTGAATACCCATTCTATCCGAAATAAGTTCGGCGTAAATTTCTTTATTGTAGTTGACCGCTTCGTCCACGCATACGCCGCGGCACTCGGAATAGTGCTCGATCGTACCCGTCGCGTTGGTGTGGTGGGTTGCGATTTTCAAGCCGTAGGGGATATACTTTTCTACCTGCTGGGGCGTAGCTTCGCTGTGCGCCACGGCAAATACGATATTCGGGATTTCCGCTTTGACGTCGCGAACGAACTGATCGATCCCTTCGCGTTCGGGGGCAAAACACCAAACCTTTGCACTGTCTTTGGCGCGCTTGACGATATCTATGTATTCTTCGCGAACAACCGCGTCTTTCCAAACGTTCTTGTCGCGCTCGCAACCAAAGTTAGGGCTCAAATACGGTCCTTCCATATAAAAACCGACGAAATTGTCAAAATCTCCCGCTTGATTAGCAGCCAAAATATCGTTGATGGCTTTAAGATAATCTTCTTTATGTAAGTTGTTATACAGCGCGGGAAGTACGCCCGTAACGCCGTGTTCCATTAAATGTTTAGACGTAGCTTTGGGTTCTTCAAATATCCATTTGTTATCCGCTGCGTGCGTGTGGATATCAATAAGCCCAGGGCCTACGTATAAATGCTCCGCGTCGATAATTTCACAATCTTTGGGCAGGGCAATATCCTTTGCTTTGCCGTATTTGGAAATTCTTTCGCAGTCGATAAGAATCGTACCGTTGGGGATAAGATAATCCCGCATAACGATCGTTGCATTGACGATTGCTTTCACTTTGCACCTCTAAAAATTCACCGTGTTTACACGGTTTATTATATCGTTTATTATTATACACTTTTTTTTCTTTTAGTCAAGAATATTTCAACAACTTTTTTAGAAAAACAATTTTCCTTTGCGTATAGAAAGTTTTTATTTTCTTTTCGCAAAATTTTATGCGTTTTGATAAAAACAAACCCCGAAAGCGGAAAACTTTCGGGGAAAGTATCGAAAAATAGGGGATAAAATTTATTTATTACTCTTGGAAACGTTGAAATAATATTCCACGACGTCGCCGTCCTGCATAATATATTCCTTGCCTTCCGAGCGTACTTTGCCTTTTTCTTTCGCGGCGGCGATAGAGCCAAGGGATAACAAAATTTCCCAGTTGACAACGTCGGCGCGGATAAAACCTTTTTCAAAATCGGTATGGATCTTGCCTGCCGCTTGGGGGGCTTTCGTACCCTTAACGATCGTCCAAGCGCGTGTTTCTTTCTCGCCTGCGGTGAGATAGGAAATCAGTCCAAGGAGCGCATAGGATTTTTTGATAAGGCGGTCAAGTCCGCTTTCGCCAAGCCCGAACTCTTCCATAAATATAGCTTTGTCGTCGGGGTCCATTTGCGAAAGTTCTTCTTCTGTTTTTGCACAAATCACGAGCACTTCCGCGCCTTCTTTTTGTGCAAAATCCTTGACGAGATTGACAAAGGGAAGTTCGTTTTCGTCTTTACCCATATCGTCTTCTTTGATATTTGCCGCATAAATAACGGGCTTGATCGTGAGCAGGAAACAGTTTTTCATAAACTCCGTTTCTTCTTCGGTAAAGGGGAAGTTACGAGCGGGCTTTTCGCTTTCCAAATGCGCGTATAAACGCTCTAAAAACGCATATTCTTCCTGCGCCTTTTTGTCCGCGCCGCCACGGGCTTGGACTTTGACCTTGTTCATACGATTTTGCACCGCTTCCATATCCGAGAGCACGAGCTCTAAATTGATCGTTTCAATATCCGTTACGGGATCGATTTTATTATCCACGTGCGTGATGTTCGCGTCTTCAAAGCAACGCACCACGTGCACGATCGCGTCTACTTCGCGGATATGCGAAAGGAATTTGTTCCCCAAGCCTTCGCCCTTCGACGCGCCTTTTACAAGCCCTGCAATATCCACAAATTCAATGACCGCGGGGGTGATTTTCTTGCTTGAATATAAAGCGGCGAGCTTGTCAAGTCTTTCGTCGGGTACGGCAACGACGCCTACGTTGGGTTCGATCGTGCAAAAGGGATAGTTTGCACATTCCGCGCCTGCGTGTGTGATTGCGTTAAAGAGAGTGGATTTGCCAACGTTGGGAAGTCCTACAACACCGAGTTTCATTCTTTTTTCCTGCCTTTGCAATGTTTTTACTAAAAATTTCCCATATATTATAATATAAAATTCAAAATTTGGCAAATCAAACTTGACCTATTTTAAAAAATGTGTTAATATTATTTAAGAAAAAAGGCTAAACCGCAAACTCTGGTTGCTTTTCTCGTAAAAACAATCAACCATTTTTTGCGCCACAGCCTTAAAAAATAAAACGAAGGTAGAATATGGATTATAAAAAGCACATAGCGCAAAAAATTAAGGTGGACGGCGTGACCGAGCAAGAAATTTATGAACTGATCGCGCTCCCGCCCAATCTCGATATGGGCGATTATGCGTTGCCCTGTTTCAAGTTCGCGAAAATCTTACGCAAAAGCCCCGTTATGATCGCGGAAGAGCTGAAAAACGCACTCCAAACGGACGAGATTGTTTGTGAGATTTCCGCCGTCAACGGTTATTTGAATTTTAAAATCAACAAAACGGCGTTCGTGAAAGAAACGCTGGATAAAATTTTAACGCAAAAAGATAACTACGGCGCAAGTGAACAAGGCAAGGGCAAGACGGTGTGTATCGACTATTCGTCTATCAATATCGCCAAGCCTTTCCATATCGGACACCTTTCCACGACGGTGCTCGGCGGGGCGTTATATCGAATTTTTGATTTTCTGGGCTATAAGACCGTGGGTATCAACCACCTTGGCGACTACGGCACGCAGTTTGGTAAACTCATTTCCGCCTATAAGCGTTGGGGGGATAAAGAAACGGTGGAAAAGGGCGGTATTCGCGCGCTCAACGAACTGTACGTGCGTTTCCATAAAGAAGCGGAAAGCCACCCCGAGTATGACGACGAAGCCCGCGCATACTTTAAAAAGATAGAACAGGGCGATGAAGAGTGTCAAGCACTGTTTAAGTGGTTCAAAGAGCTCACGCTTAAAGACGTGCAAAAAATATATGAAATGCTGGATATCCGCTTTGATTCGTATGCGGGAGAAAGCTTCTATTCGGATAAAATGCAACCGGTGGTGGACGAGCTGAAAGAAAAAGGCTTACTCACCGAAAGCCGCGGGGCGCAGGTGGTGGATTTGGAAGAATACGGTATGCCCCCTTGTATTATATTGAAATCAGACGGCAGTTCGCTGTACGCAACGCGGGATATGGCGGCGGCTGAGTACCGCAAAAAGACGTATAATTTCGATAAATGTTTATACGTGGTGGCATATCAGCAAAACCTGCATTTTAAACAGTTTTTCAAAGTACTTGAAATGCTTGGCAAGGACTGGGCGAAAGATCTCGTGCACGTTGCCTACGGTATGGTTTCCTTGGAAGAGGGTACGATGTCTACGCGTAAGGGCAACGTCGTGTTCTTGGAAGACGTGATCGCCCGTTGCATTGAAAAAGCCTACACGATTATCGACGAGAAAAATCCCAATCTTGAAAACAAGGAAGACGTCGCGAAAAAAGTGGGCGTAGGTGCGGTCATTTTCGGTGCGCTGTATAATAATAAAATCAAGGATATCGTGTTCTCCTATGATAAAGTGCTCAACTTCGACGGCGAAACGAGCGTATACGTGCAATACACCTGTGCAAGAGCGAAATCGGTGTTGCAAAAGGGCGGTGCGGTAGAAAACTACGAACTGCCTACCCTTTCTATGGAAGAGATTGAGCTTGTCAAATGCCTTTCCACGTTCCCCGAAACGGTGAAAGCGGCTGCGGAAAAATACGAACCGTCGCTGATTGCCCGCTTTGCGGTGGAAGTTGCGCAAAAGTTTAATAAGTTCTACTTTGACTGCAAGATTCTTTCTGCGGAAGACGAAAAAACAAAAAACTTCCGTTTGGCACTCACGAACGCAACCTTGCAAGCCTTAAAGAACGCGTTTGCGCTTTTGGGGATTGGTATTCCTGATAAAATGTAATAGACGAACGCCTCGAAAACACGGGGCGTTTTTCTTTTGAAAAAAATAATTTTTTTTCTTCAAACCCTTTGATTTTTTGGAAAAATATGTTATTATAGAAAGTAAGATATGTCCAAAGAACTTTTTTATGACAACTTAACAAAAATGCTCGATCCTAAAAAATCGGGCGATCACGCGTGGTTTTTATCCTTGCTCGACGAAGAAGAACAATCACGCTATGAAAACGCGCATATACAGGCGGTTATGCAAATGTTAAAGCGCACGCGTATAAATCCGCATAAAAACGCCGTAAAGCAAGCAAAAGCAGAGATAGCGTTGCTTGAAAAAGACAAGGATAACGCCGCGGAGAACTATAAAAAAATCCTTGCGCTTCTTGCGGAGATAAAAAATCGGGAAGAAAAAATCAACGCATTCCGTCCGTTCTTTGAAGAACCGTATTTTGCGCGTATGGATCTCGTGGATAACGTGGAGGGGTATAATAGCTATTATATCGGCAAAAAAGGGGACGTAAAATTAGAAATCGTCGATTGGCGCGCACCCTTGGCAAGACGGTATTATCAAAAGAGCTGTTCGGCGTTCAAGATCAACGAATACGAATATAAAACAGTGCTCCGCCGAGCAATTATTGCTAAAAACGGCGAAGTTTTGGATTTTAAAAACGAATACCTTTCTTTGAAGGATTATCTTTCAAGGGAAGAAATTCAAGATCGGGACGAAGAAAACGTACTCGATCCCTATCTTCGGGAGATTATCAAAAGCCGTAAGGACGAAACCGCGGTAAAAGACATTATTCGCACGATACAGGAAAAGCAATACGAGATTATCACGAGCGGAGAAAGGGAAAATTTCGTGCTCCAAGGCTGTGCGGGTAGCGGAAAAACGATGGTAATGCTCCACCGTTTGAGCTATCTTATGTATAATAATGAAGAGATCAAGCCCCGCGACGTACTCGTGATCACGCCCAGCAATTCCTTCAACGCCTTTATCGACGAGCTTGCGCAAATTTTACAGCTCGAACGGGTAAGGACGGCTACGATATATGATTATTTCTTACAAATACTCAAAAACGAAAAAATCGATATCGCGGATAGGATAGACGAAACGGCAGGAGAGCCGACGGAATATCTTGCATACGTATATTCGCCTAAATTTGCACAGGATATACAAAAGAAACTGGATAAAACCTACGGGGATTTATACGGGCTTTTTATAAGCGAAGAATGTAAGGAATTTCTCGAAAAAATTTTGTCCGATTGTGAAAAACAGCTCCGCGCTTATGAGGCAATCAAAAATTCGTCGATGCGCGTTCGCCGTGCGGTTTTGGGCGAGATTAAGGAGCGCAAAGAAGGGGGGCTATATTACACTAAAGCTTTTCGCGAGCTTATGAACTGTTTGCTGGATATTCAAGACTTTTTGGGCGGTACAATCAAAAGCGAACGGGCGAAAGAGCCTGACTATTTCTATCGTCAGCTTGCTTCCTTTTATAAAAGTGCGGGATTTTTCGTGCGAAATAACGAGCGTATCGTAGAAGAAGCGCGCTTGTCGCTCTCCGAGTTAAAAACCTCGCTGGAAAAAGAAACGACGGATTTGATGCGTTTCAAGCAAAAGATCGGCGGTGTGGACGTATACACCTACGCAGACAGAATTGCAAGACGAAAAGAGCTTATCGCGGAAGTGGATAAAATATACGAAAAGGTGGAAATTATTTCGCGTAGCTGTGACGCGTTTACCGAATTTTATATCAATCTCCGCGGGGAAAAGGAATTTAAGCAAATCGGGAACGGCGACGGCTTTGTGGATATCGTGCGTTATTTTTATCGCGAAACGGTGAAAAAATATAAGAAAAAATACGGTATGGAAAGCGGAAAAATGTACCGTTCGGACGCGTATGCGCTGTGCCGTATTTGCCAAGGCGTAGCCAGCAGGCTTTCGCCCGCGTATTCGTTCGTGTTCGTGGACGAAGGGCAGGATATTTCTCCTTGTGAATACGAGCTACTTCGCGCGGTTAACAAAAAGGCTTCGTTCAACGTGTTCGGGGATATCGCGCAAAACGTAACGCCTTGGCGCGGGGTGAAGGATTGGACACAAACCTTTTCGGGGTTTTCCGTGTATACGCTCAATCAAAACTATCGAAACACCAACCAAATCGTGCAGTTTGTTTCGCAAGATATTGGGATTGCAATGCAACCTATCGGTTTTGACGGACCGCAGGTAGAAGATATTTCCGCGCGTGGAATTAGCCGTTTTTTCAAGGATAAAAAGGGCTTGAAAACGGTCATTTGCACGGAAAAGAATAAAGAAAAATACCGCAAGAAAACGTATAACGATTTGGCTGTTTCGGGCAAAGTATCCAAGGCAAAAATCAATCTTATGACGGTGTATGAAAGCAAGGGCTTGGAATTTGCCTGCGTGGCGGTGGATATAGGCGGAATGACGGATAGCGAAAAATATATCGCCTACACACGCGCACTCAATTATTTGGCTGTGATAAAGGATAGTTAGGCGTAAAAAAAATCCGTTCAAACGATTGAAAAAATCGAAAAAATATGTTATAATAGGTATAAAATGGTAGATTTTGACGAAAAATACGTCAAAAGTAAGGGAATAGAAAGCATGGCAAAAGAAGTGAAAGAAACGACAAAACAATACGATTCCAAAGACATTGAAGTGTTAGAAGGCTTGGAAGCGGTGCGTATGCGCCCGGGTATGTATATCGGCTCGACGGGCGAACAGGGCTTGCATCATATTCTTTGGGAAATCGTAGACAACGCCGTAGACGAAGCGTCGAACGGACACGCAAACAAAATCAAAGTGATCTTGCACGCGGACGGCAGTGCTTCCGTGGAAGACAACGGGCGTGGTATCCCCACCGACATACACCCGAAAGAGAAAGTTTCGGGTGTTCAACTTGTTTTCACGAAATTGCACGCAGGCGGTAAGTTCGGGCAAGGCAATTATGAGTTTTCGGGCGGTTTGCACGGCGTAGGCGCTTCGGTAACCAACGCGCTTTCCGAGTGGCTGACGGTAGAAGTATATCGCAATAAGCGCGTATATAAAATGAGTTTCCATTCCCACCAAGGCACGGGCAAAAATAAAAATAAAATCATTTCGGGCGACCCCGATGGACCGCTCGAAGATACGGGGATTAAGACCAATCGCAAAGGTACTTGCGTTCGCTTTAAGCCCGACCCGCGCGTATTCCCCGAAACGGATTTTAAATTAGAAACGGTGGAAGAGCGTTTGCAACAGCTCGCATTTTTGAACCGTAACGTGGAGATCACGCTGATCGACGAGCGTATTTCTATGGCGGAAATGCAACGCGCCCGCGCGGCGTTCGGCGGAGAAACCGCGGAAGAAACCGCCAGCGACATAGAAAGAGAAGGCATTTTTGCGCCCTTGGACGAGCAGGACGAACAAACGGATATTTTCAGTTTTGATACCCAACAATCGCTTTTTGCCGAAGTGGATGAAGTAACGCTTGCAAGCGAGCCGTATCGCGCGGTATTTCGTTATGAAGGGGGTATTTCCGACTACGTTAAAAACTTAACGGACGGGGATAAAACGCTTTATGCCCAGCCCATTTATTATCAAACGGTGAAAAACGATATTCTCGTGGAATTTGCGCTCCAACACACGGACGGCTACGGACAAACGGTAGTGTCGTTCGTAAATAATATCAAAACGGGCGACGGCGGTTATCACGAGATGGGCTTAAAATCGGGCTTAACGCGCGTTTTTAACGATTATGCGCGTGCAAGCGGTATGCTCAAAGAAAAGGACTCGAATTTGCAAGGCGACGATTTTGGCGACGGTATGAAAGTGGTGCTCGCGGTCAAGATCGGCGTGGTGGAATTTGTGGGACAAACCAAGGACAAGCTTGGGAATACCGAAGCAAAGACGGCGGTGGAAAGCGCGGTGATTGAAGCGTTTAACGAGTTTAAGAACGTCCGCGGTTATAAAAAGACGATGGACGAGATCGTCAAAAAAGCGCAGGGCGCGGCGCGCTCGCGTATGGCGGCGAAGGAAGCGATTGACAACGCGAGAAAAACGCGTAAGATCGACGGCTTGAACTTGGTGGGTAAGCTTGCGGGCTGTTCGGGCAAAAAAGCAGAGCTTAACGAAATGTTTATCGTGGAAGGGGACTCGGCTGGCGGTACGGCTAAACAAGCGCGCGTAAGACAGTTCCAATCCATATTGCCCCTGCGTGGAAAACCCTTGAACGTGGAAAAGAAAAAGCTTGCGCAAATTCTCGAAAACGAAGAAATCCGAACGATGATCAGCGCAATCGGCGCGGGTATCGATCCCGATTTCAAAATAGATAAAATCAATTATCATAAAGTAATTATTCTCTCGGATGCCGATCAGGACGGTATGCATATCCGTTGCATTTTGCTCACGTTCTTCTTCCGTTATATGCGTCCGCTCGTAGAAGCGGGGCACGTGTATATCGGCATGCCCCCGCTTTATAAGGTGTATAAAGGGGATAAGGTCGAATACGCTTATGACGATAAAGAACTCAATCAAAAAATAGAAAAAATCGGTAAAGGTTATCAACTGCAACGATATAAAGGCTTGGGCGAAATGAGCGCGGAACAGCTTTGGGAAACGACGATGGACCCCGCCACGAGAAACTTAACGCAAGTTACCATTGAAGACGCGGTCAAAGCGGAAAGAATGATAACCACGCTCATGGGCGATAAGGTGGAAGGCAGAAAAGAATTTTTGGCAAAATACGCAAACTTTAACAAGCGCGACGCGTTTATGGACAAGATAGAGAAAACGGAGAGAAAGGAGAATAGCAATGGCGAAGCATAAACAACAAGAAGAAATGATACCTCCCTCTGGAAACCTCTACGTAGAGCCTTTGGAAAAAGTGCTTCACACGTCCATGCTCCCGTATGCGGAATTCGTTATTCTCGACCGTGCGCTTCCGCGCGTGGAAGACGGGCTTAAACCCGTGCAAAGAAGAATTTTATACACCATGCATGAAATGGGCTTAACGCCGGATAAACCGCACAAAAAGAGCGCGCGTATCGTGGGTGATTGTATGGGTAAATTTCACCCTCACGGCGATAGTTCGGTGTATGATGCTATGGTGCGTATGGCGCAGGGCTTTAATATGGGCAAAACGCTGGTGGACGGGCACGGCAATTTTGGCTCGGTAGACGGCGATCCCGCGGCGGCTATGCGTTATACGGAAGCGCGTATGCAACCTTTGGCACTCGAACTTTTGCGGGATATTGATAAAGAAACGGTTAGTTTTTCTTTAAACTTTGACGATAGCTTGAAAGAGCCGGACGTGCTCCCGGGGCGTTTCCCGAATTTGCTTGTCAACGGCGCTTCGGGTATTGCCGTGGGTTTGGCTACGAATATCCCCACGCATAACTTGGAAGAAGTGATAAACGGCGTGGTTGCGTATATCGACGATCCCGCCATTTCACTCGAAGATATGATGACGCATATCCCTTGCCCCGATTTCCCTACGGGCGGGATTATCATTGCCAACGAACTTATACAAGCGTATAAAACGGGTCGCGGAAAAATCACGCTCCGCGCAAGAATTCATACGGAAAAAACGGACAACGGCAAGACCAATCTCGTGATTAGCGAATTGCCCTATCAAGTGAATAAAGCACAACTGCTTCGCAAGATCGTAGAGCTTTGCAGTGAAAAGGAAGAAGAACTTGCGGGTATTGATCACGTGGCGGACGAATCGGACAGAACGGGTATGCGTGCCGTCATTCGGCTGAAAAAGGACGCGGACGCATCGGCGATTTTGAAATGCCTGTATAAATATTCCGATTTGGAAATAACATTCGGTATCAATATGGTCGTGATTGCGGACGGCAAGCCCCAACAGCTCGGGCTTATGGAAATTATTCGCCATTACGTAAAATATCAACAACAAGTAATCAAACGCAGAACGTTGTTTGAACTTCGTCAAGCGGAAGCGCGTTGTCATATTTTGGAAGGCTTGATTATCGCCGTGCAAAATATCGACGAAGTGATCGCGATTATCAAAGGCTCGGAAAGCACGTCAGACGCGAGAAATAAGCTCATGGCAAGGTTTGAAATTTCCGAAACGCAAGCGCAGGCGATTTTAGATTTGCGTTTGGCACGGCTTACAAAGCTGGAAATTTTCAAACTCGAACAAGAACTCAAAGAGTTGAAAAAACTTATCAAAAAGCTTACCGCAATCTCCAAAAACGGGGAATTACAGTTGCAGGTGGTCAAGGAAGAAATCACGCAAATCAAGAGCGCGTATCCAACGCCCAGAAAATCCCGTCTTGTGTTCACGCGTGAAGAAGCGGACGAAAATATCGCTTCCGCACCCGCGAAAAAGGCAGGACAAAACTGTACGCTCGTGTATACTGCCGACGAAAAATTTAAAGTGCTCGTAGGCAAGGCAACCGACGGTTTGGAAAAAACGCTTGAAGGTAAGTATAAGCCTGCGATCGTGGCTTTGCAAACGCTGAAAACGAACACGGAAAAAACGGTGTTTGCGTTCACCAACTACGGAAATTGCCATAAGATAGATATTTCCGAAAGCAAGCTTGAATGTAAGCTTACCGAAAGCGGTATGACGCTTAAAGAGCTTTCCAAAGACGCGCAAATGGGTGAAAGAGCGGTCGCGCTTTTTGAAGTGGGCGAAAAAATGCCCGTGGGTAGTTTGTTATTCTTTACCAAAAAGGGTATGATTAAAAAATCCGAATGGAGCGAATACGAACAGCGCAAACAAAGCTTTACCGCCGTGAAGCTTGGCGAAGAAGACGAAGTGATCGGCGTGGAAGAAGATACAAACGAAGAAGATACGATTATGCTCGTAACGGGGCAAGGTATCGGGCTGAATACGATCAAAGACGATATCCCCACGCAAGGCAGAGTGGCAACGGGCGTGCGCGGGATTGCACTTCGTGAAAACGACGAAGTGGTGTATGCGCACCAAATCAACGAAGACGGCGAGATTGTGATTGCAACGGACGAAAGCAAATTTAAGCGCGTGATCGTATCGCAAGTGGAAAAATTAAAACGTAATCGTAAAGGCGCGATGGTCGTGAGCTTGAAAGAAGGGGCAAGCGTCATTTGCGCAAGCTACGTAACCGAGCCGTATATGCTCGCGGTGGTGGATAAGGACGGCGTTGTGTCCGAACTTTCCAGTGAACGCATTGCCGTGCTTTCGCAAAGCAACACGGCAAGACCCGTTGCAGGGTATAAGCTCGGCACGGTGGAAAAAGTTATCGCGCTTCCGTATAAAAAAGAAGAATAAGGTCATAAACTGTAAAAAATCCACATAGTATAATTCCGTAGGTAAAACCAAGCGGAGGGTTATAGTTTGTGGGATTATATTGAAGACAGAGTGAAAAAATGTGCGGAGTATATCGTGGCGACGGGTTGTACCGTCCGCGCGTGCGCCGCACGTTTTTCCGTCAGTAAATCTACGGTACATAAAGACGTTTCCGAGCGTTTGAAATACGTGGACGAAGAATTATATGAAAAAACGAAAAAGGTACTCGCTTTAAATTTGAGCGAACGCCATATTCGCGGGGGAGAAGCAACGAGAGAAAAATATTTACATAGCAGTGATTGAAAAAACGGGCAAAACGCCCGTTTTTTAATTATATCAGCGTTTATCCGCTTGAAATTTCTTCGTAAATGTGATACTATTATACAAAACGCATAGGAGAAACACGATGAAAAAGATAGCAGTAATCGGTATGGGTATTATCGGCGGGTCGATTGCAGGCGCACTAACGAGGGCGGGGTTTGCGGTAGACGGCGTATCGCGGAGCGAAGCGTCTGTGGAGTATGCAATCAAAGCGGGGTATATCCGCAAGCGCGCGGAAGATATTTCCGATTACGACGTCGTGTTTATCGCCGTACCCCCCAAAGCCACGCTCGAGTATTTGCAAAACGGTAAGTTTAAAGACGGCGCGCTCGTAACGGATATTTGCGGTGTGAAAGAAATTTTAGAAAAAGCCGTCTACGCACAAAAGCGTAACTATCGCTACGTGGGTATTCACCCTATGGCGGGCAAGGAAACGTCGGGGATATCTTCGGCAACGCCCACGCTCTTTGAAAACGCAAATCTCGTCATCACGCACGCAAAGCAAACGAGGCGGGCGGACGTGGACGAAATAAAAAAATACGCAACCGCAATGGGTTTTGGGAAAATCGTGGAATGTACCGCGTCGGAGCATGACAAAAAAATCGCGCTCACTTCCCAACTCGCGCATATCGTTTCCAACGCCTACGTAAAGAGCGACGAGGTGGTGGGTTGCGACGGGTTCACGGGCGGTAGTTTTCAGGATATGACGCGCATTGCTGGCGTGGACGAAAAGGTATGGACGCCCCTGTATGCGTGTAACCGCAACAATATTATCAAAGAGCTTGACGGATTGATTGCCAATTTATCCCAATACCGCGACGCGCTCGTGGAACAAGACGATCAAAAACTTTCCGAGCTCTTAAAGGAAGGCAGATATATTCGGGAAAATATTCGCCGACCTAACGATTGATAAATAACAGCCAAAAACAGTTTACTTTTTGTTCAATATTTGCTATAATAACATTGAAAAAAGCCGAAAAAGCGAGAAAACGGTATGAATAATTGTTCGATATTGATTAAGACGGTGGCGGACGAAGTGGAAAATACCGTAAGGCGCGACGGGAAATTTTCCATAGGCAAGAGTGTGAAAATTTGCTACGCAGAGCAAAACGCCGAAATTGATTTGACGATAGAAAACGGGTGTGCCCGTATCGAGCGCACGGGCGATTACGGTATGCGCTTACAGCTCACGCCCGATACGATCACGGCGGGAACACTTTCCATTGGCGGTAATCAAGGCGAAATCCGCGTGCAAACGGAGAAAGTGGAATGTAAGGCAACGGAAAACGGGTTGCGCGTGCGTTTGCAATATGCGTTGTTGCTTGGAAAAGAACGACAAGAAATGCAACTTTGGATAGTAGTCAAAGAAAGGAAGTAAACGAAAGATGGAAGAAAGCAAGAAATTGCAATTTGAAGAGAAAAGCAAGCAATACCTTTCGGGCGTAAGCTTGAATAATTTGCGCGCTTACGGGCGAGAGCTTGGCGTTTCCAAACCCACGAAAAAGGGCAAAGACGAGCTAATTGCGCTTATCGTTTCGGTGCTCGTGGGCGATTTGCAAGCGCAGGCGATTAGCCGTCGGGGCGCGCCCGTGAAAAACGATCACGTCGATCCCAAAGTCGTGGAGCGAATGGAAATGCTAAAACGCGAATATTTGGGGGAACAAGCCACGGGGAAATCGAGCGTTAGCGAAGAAATCCAAGCCTTTCGCAGGGAAAATCCCTACGCGCATTTGCAATTATACGACCCCGTAACCGAGCGTATAGATCGGGATTGGGTGCCCGTGCAGGGTATTTTCCGCGGACAGGTACAGGTGCGGGAAGACAGCGTGGTAACGCTTCCGCTTGGGAGCGTGCGTGGCGTAGCTTCGGCGTTTTTATTGCAGGATACGCTGGAACGATACCGTTTGCTTGACGGAGACGTCGTTTCCTATCGTGCGCGTGAAAAGAACGGCGTGCGGGTGATCACGGAAATTTTGTCTATAAACGAACGCGTAGTGATTGCAGGCGAGCGTATGGAGCGTACGGCGTTTGAAGAACAAATCGCTTGCTATCCCGAAAAACCGCTTAACTTCTTTGAAATAGGTAAAAGCGAAAGCGTAGAAGCCAAATACGCCCAATGGGTGTTGGGTCTTTGCAAAGGACAGCGCGCTTGCGTGGTTTCTTCGCCGAAAGCGGGAAAGAGTACCTTTTTGTATAACACGGCAACGGCGTTGCTTAACGCGGAAGAATCCGTCTACGTGCTTGCATTGCTCGTTGGGGCAACACCCGAGCTTGTGGGAAGCTACCGAAAATGCATAGAGTCGGAGAATTTGACGTACACCACCTATGAAAACGACCCCGAAGAGCAGGTGCAAACGGCAGAACTTGCACTCGCCCGCGCCAAACGCTTGGCAGAAAGCGGTTTCGACGTGGTTTTCGTCGTTGACGGTTTGACTTCGCTTGCGCGCGCTTATAACGAAACGGATGCGTCCGCAGGCGGAAAGGTACTTGCAGGGGGCTTAGAAAGTAAGACGTTGCAATATATCAAACGCTATTTCGGTTTGGCGCGTGCATTAGAAAACGGCGGTTCGCTGACAATGCTTTGCGGTGTGTCGGAAAATACGGGCGATCCCGCCGACGAATGGATCGTTGCGGGCGTGAAAGAACTTGCCAACGCTTGCGTGCAATTAGACGATACCCTTGCCCTTGCGCGAATATATCCCGCGGTGGATTTAGGGAAGTCTTTCGTGCAAAGTGTAAACGGCGAGAACGAACGAATACGCGTCTATGTCCAACAATACGGCAACGAAGAACTCATACGACTTTTAAAAAATTGCCAAAACGAAGTGGCGTTTGCGCAAACGATAGAACAAAAAAAGCGGTGAAAACCGCTTTTTTTCGTGGAAGTATTTTATTTTGAAATAGTACTTTTTTTTGAGAATTACGGCTTTGCTTGGAAATAAAAGGGTTTGCGAAAAAAATAAAAAATAATTCGCCGTTTAGCTATAATTTTTTTCTATACCACATTTTGTGTCCACGCGCTTGACTTTACCACAATATATGGTATAATATTAGAGCACGGTAAAAAAATGAACACAATATATTGTGTTAAAAATACGCGTGAATACGCAAGATATAGTATAAACGTAAGAAAAGAAACACGACCCCAAGGGGGAGAGTAGGAGGAGTTGGTATGAAGGAAATGAAGATTATTAAAAGAAGCGGGCAGGAGGTTGTTTTCGACGTAGACAAAATTATCGGCGCGGTTAGAAAGGCAAACAAGGAAGTGGTAGAATCCGCGCGTATTTCAGAAGAAGCGATCCAAGAGATCTCTAACGCCGTTGTTCAAGAGTGTGCCAAGCTTGATCGCGCACCGCACGTTGAAGAAGTGCAAGATATGGTAGAAAACCGCCTTATGGATATGAAGGCGTTCGTTTTGGCGCGAAAATATATAACCTACCGCTATACCCGTGAGCTTGTCAGAAAGTCCAACACGACCGACGCGCAAATTCTCACGCTTATCGAGTGTAATAACGAAGAAGTAAAACAGGAAAACTCCAATAAAAACCCCACGGTAAACAGCGTACAGCGCGACTATATGGCAGGGGAAGTGTCCAAGGATTTGACGCGTAGAATTTTACTCCCCGACGATATCGTGGCGGCACACGATCAGGGGCTTATCCATTTCCACGACGCGGATTATTTTGCACAGCATATGCACAACTGCGACCTTGTCAATTTAGAAGATATGTTGCAAAACGGTACGGTAATTTCGGGTACGCTCATTGAAAAACCGCACAGTTTTTCCACGGCTTGCAATATCGCCACGCAAATTATCGCACAAGTAGCGTCTAACCAATACGGCGGGCAAAGCATTTCGCTCACGCACCTTGCGCCCTTCGTGGATATTAGCCGTAAAAAGATTAGAAGAGAAGTGGCGGAAGAGCTTGAAAAAGTAGGCATCACCGACGAAACGCATATTGCGGAGATTGCGGAAAAACGCCTGCGCGACGAGATTAAACGGGGTATTCAAACCATTCAATACCAAGTGGTAACCTTACTCACGACCAACGGACAAGCGCCGTTCGTGACCGTGTTTATGTATCTCAACGAAGCGCGTAACGAACAGGAAAAATCCGACCTTGCGCTGATTATCGAAGAAACGCTCAAACAGCGTATTCGCGGGGTGAAGAATGAGTCGGGCGTTTGGATTACACCTGCATTCCCCAAGCTTATCTACGTGTTAGAACCGGATAATATTTCCGAAGAACAGCCCTATTGGTACTTGACGGAGCTTGCGGCAAAATGTACGGCAAAGCGTATGGTGCCCGACTACATTTCCGAGAAGAAAATGCTTGAATATAAGGTGGATAAAAACGGCGAAGGGCATTGTTATACCTGTATGGGTTGCAGAAGCTTCTTAACCCCTTACGTGGACGAAAACGGTAAACCCAAATACTACGGTAGATTTAACCAAGGCGTCGTTACCATTAACCTTGTAGACGTTGCGCTCTCATCGGGAAGAGACGAAGCGAAGTTCTGGGAGATCTTTGAAGAAAGATTAGAGCTTTGCTACCGCGCCCTTATGCATAGACATAACCGTCTTATGGGCACGCTTTCCGACGCCGCGCCTATTTTGTGGCAATACGGCGCGCTTGCAAGACTTGAAAAAGGCGAAACGATCGATAAACTGCTGTTTGGCGGGTATTCGACCATCTCGCTCGGTTATGCGGGGCTTTACGAATGTGTAAAACACATGACGGGTAAATCGCACACGGACGAAGACGCGAAACCGTTCGCGCTTGCGGTTATGCAACGTATGAACGATAAGTGTAAAGAATGGAAAGCCAAAGAAAATATCGATTTTTCGCTGTATGGCACACCGCTTGAAAGCACGACGTATAAATTCTCCAAGTGCTTGCAAAAGCGTTTTGGCGTGATCCCCGGCGTTACGGATAAAAACTATATCACGAACAGCTACCACGTGCACGTGTCCGAAGAAATCGACGCGTTCACCAAGCTCAAATTTGAAAGCGAATTCCAACAGCTTTCCCCCGGCGGTGCGATCAGCTACGTGGAAGTGCCGAATATGCAAAACAACATTCCCGCGGTGCTTTCGGTTATGAAGTTTATTTATGAAAACATTATGTACGCGGAGCTTAACACCAAGAGCGATTATTGCCAAGTTTGCGGTTACGACGGCGAAATTCAAATTCAAACGGACGAAAGCGGTAAGCTTGTTTGGGAATGTCCTTGCTGTAAAAACCGCGATCAAGCGAAAATGAACGTTGCCCGCCGTACTTGCGGATATATCGGAACACAGTATTGGAACCAAGGCAGAACGCAAGAAATTAAAGATAGAGTGTTGCACTTATAATGAATTACGCGACCATTAAATGGACGGATATTGCCAACGGCGAAGGCGTGCGTATTTCCCTGTTTGTTTCGGGTTGTACGCACCGCTGTAAAAACTGTTTCAACGAGATTGCGTGGGATTTTGACTACGGTCAGCCGTTTGATAGCGCGGTGCAAGAAAAGATTTTATCCGAGCTTGGATCGTCGTTCATTTCAGGACTTTCTTTGCTTGGCGGTGAACCGTTAGAACCGCAAAACCAACTCGCATTATACCCGTTTTTGCAGGAAGTCAAAAGTAGATATCCCGAAAAAAAGGTGTGGTGCTATACGGGTTTTGTGCTTGACGAAAAGGACGGCACGCTCACGAATAAAGCGAAAAACACGCCCGTAACGAAAGAGTTGATTGCGCTTATCGACGTGCTCGTAGACGGACCGTTTGTGGAAGAATTAAAAGATATACGCTTGAAATTCCGCGGTTCGTCCAATCAACGAATTATCGACGTTCCGAGAACGAAAGAAAAAGGCGAATGTGTTTTGTATATGGAATAAAAAAAATCCCGTCGCATACGATAAAGTATGTCGGCGGTTTTTTTTCGGAAAAGAATAGTCAAGATTGTGGCGCTTGCTTTGCTCGTTTGTATGCTTGCGCTTGCGTGCATTTGCGCACGTAGAAAAACGGTGGAAATTCAAACGAGTAAGGATTTTTATTTTTTGGTGGATACGTCGTCGCACGTAGAAGCGAGTACGCACGGCGTGCAATACGTCGGCGGAGCGGGGTATTTGCTCGAAAAAGACGGGGGTGCTTGCGTGGCGTATTCCGTCTACGTAAAAGAAGAAAACGCACTGCGGGCAAAAGAAACGTTATTGCAAAACGCCAAAAGCGTAGAAGCTGTCAAAATGACAGGCGGAAATATGAAAATCAGGCGTAAAGATAGGCATAAAGCGAACGCTTTGCAGGGGGCTATGGAGAGCTTGTATGGCAATATTTGCCTTTTAGAAGCAGAAATTGCAAGACTGGAAGACGGCGCAACGCAACAATCAAGTGCAAGGATTTTAGCGATATTAGAGCGTAATTTTGGGTATTTGGCGACACATTACGCCGACGTATATAACGCCTATGCAAAAAGGTGTTTGGAGAGCGCGAGAATTTTAGACGAAATGCAAAAAGAGATCATTTACGCAAAGGACTTGCGTTATTTGCAATGCGAACTTTGCGTTGCATACGGGGAATTGACAGCGAATTATCCCTTGTAAAAATAAATTTGATAAAAAGCAAGATTTTTTTAAAAAAAGACTAAAAAACGCTTGCTTTTTTCTTTTTGATTGAGTATAATGAATAAGCTGTCGTTGAGAGAGCAAAAAACAAAATGCTACTGTGGCTCAGTCGGTAGAGCAGCTGATTCGTAATCAGCAGGTCGCCGGTTCAAGTACGGCCAGTAGCCACAAAAACCGACATTTATGCAAGAAAACTGTATAAATGTCGGTTTTTTTCTATCGTTTTTGTATAATTATTCATCAAAACAGCGATTTTGATAGGGTTTGGGGAACATTTTGG
>JAZOPU010000130.1:0-19055 GCA_045655705.1 Candidatus Scatosoma sp. | reverse complement strand
GGTGATCTGCACCTTTCCACGACCACGGATAAGCCTATGGATATCTTTGGCGGGAATTGGCAAGGACACTTTGAAAAAATCAAAAATGATTGGCTAGTTAAGGTGCAAAGTGACGATATCGTGCTGATTGCAGGCGATATCAGTTGGGCTATGAAGCTCGACGATGCAAAAGCCGATTTGAACCTGCTTGCGCCGTTGCCCGGGAAAAAGGTGTTTATTCGCGGTAACCACGATTATTGGTGGAGCGGGATTGGGAAAGTGCGTGACAGCGCACCCAACGATAGTTTCGTCTTTTTGCAAACGGACGCGGTGAAAATAGGCGAGTTCGTCATCGTCGGTTCGCGCGGTTGGAGCAGTCCCGGAAGTCCTGATTATAGCGAACAGGACAAAAAGCTGTATTTGCGCGAAGCGGAACGGTTTCGACTAGCGTTTGCGCAAGCGGACAAGCTGGCTTTGGCAGGGGATAAAAAGATAGCCATGATCCATTATCCGCCGTTTAATCTTAAAACGGACGATACCTTGTTTACGCAAATTTTTGAAAAAAGCGGCGTGGACAAAGCGGTGTTTGGGCATATCCACGGCGCGGCGTATTTTCCGCTGAAAATGCAAAAAAACGGCGTGGAATACATTCTCACCTCCTGCGATAAAGTAGGTTTTGAACTCGTCAAGATTTATTGAAGAAAGAAAGTTAAAAAAGTGGCTTGTAATCCTTTACAAGCTTGAAAAAAAGTGGTATAATAATAGCCAATAAAAACGAAACGATTTCGTTCAAAAGCGTCTTGATACGTTTCGTACAAGGCGCTTATTTTTACGGGAGGCACGTATGCTCAAAAGAAAAGACCTGCTCGGGCTTATCGACGTTACGAAACAAGAACTTGAAGAGCTTTTGTCCGTGGCGGCGCAAATGAAAAAACATCTTAAAGCAGGCGAGAAAAATTTGTCGTATCTCAAAGGTAAAACGGCAACCATTCTCTTTTATGAAAACAGTACGAGAACGCGGACAAGCTTTGAACTTGCCGCAAAATACCTTGGTGCAACGGTGATCAATATCGCCGCGGGTTCTTCGTCCGTTGCCAAGGGCGAAACGCTGGTGGACACGGGTAAAACGCTGGACGCACAGCTCAACGACTTTCTCATTATGCGCCACCCCATGGGCGGTGCGCCGTATCTTTTGGGAAAGACGGTGAAAGCAAGTGTGCTCAATGCTGGTGACGGTATGAACGAACACCCCACCCAAGGTCTTTTAGATATGCTGACCATGCAAGAGCATTTTGGAAAAATCGAAGGCTTGAAAGTGGCGATTCTTGGCGATATCAAACACTCGCGCGTGGCAAAATCCAATCTCTTTGGCTTGAACACCTTGGGCGCAAAAGTGTATATGTACGCGCCCGAAACGCTTATTCCCAAAGGCATAGACAAGCTTGGCGCTGTGCTTTGCAAAACCAAGGAAGAAGCGATAGAAAATGCCGACGTGGTTATGGGGCTTCGGATACAGCTCGAACGCCAACAGGCAGGGAACTTCCCCTCGCTTGCCGAATACGCGCATTTCTACGGCGTGAGCGCAAACGATTTACGCCTTGCAAAAAAGGACGCAATCGTTATGCACCCCGGGCCTGTTAATCGCGGCGTGGAGTTGACGGGCAAGGTGATCGATCACGAACAAAGCCGTATTGAAGAACAAGTATTTTCGGGGATTGCCGTGCGTATGGCGGCGCTCAAACTTTTGAACGATTATAGAGAAAGCAAATAGGAGAGATGACAAATGATTATCAGGAACGGTAACGTAGTAGGTAAAAACGCGGTCGAGAAAAAGGATATTCTCGTGCAAAACGGCAAGATTGTGAAGATTGCCGATTACATTCCCGCAAACGAAGAAGTGGAAATCGACGTGGCGGGTAAACACGTGTTCCCCGGTCTTATCGATATGCACGTGCATTTGCGCGATCCCGGTTATGAATATAAAGAAGATATCGAAAGCGGTGCAAAGGCGGCGGTAAAGGGCGGTTTCACGCAAATTTGCTGTATGCCCAACACCAACCCCATTATGGATAATAAAGTGGTAGTGAGCTACGTCAAGCACAAAGCCGAAAAGGTCAACCTTTGCAAAATCCACCCCATTGGCGCGATTACCAAAGGCGAAAAGGGCGAAGAGCTTGCAGAAGTGGGCGAAATGAAAGCCGCGGGCGCGGTTGCTATTTCCGACGACGGTGTGGCGGTGAAAAGCGCACGGCTTATGCGCCTTGCTATGGAGTATGCAAGCGGGTTTAATATCAAATGCTTGTGCCATTGCGAAGATAAAGATCTCGTGGACGGGGGTGTAGTCAACGAAGGGTTGAACTCCACGATCGCGGGCTTGAAAGGAATTCCCAGAGCAGCGGAAGATATTATTATCGCAAGAGAGATTGCGCTTGCGGAAAGCCTGAACGTACCCGTGCACATTTGCCACGTGTCCACCCATAGCGGTGTGCGCCTTATTCGCGACGCGAAAAAAGCAGGCGTGCAGGTAACGGCGGAAACCTGTCCGCACTACTTTATGGCAACGGACGAAATTATCACGGGCTTTGACACGTACACGAAAGTCAACCCGCCCATTCGCGAAGAAGTGGACAAGCAGGCGATTTTGCAGGGCTTGAAAGACGGTACGCTTGATTGTATCGTAACCGATCATGCGCCCCACCATGCCAACGATAAAAACGTGGAATATAACCTTGCGGCGTTTGGGATTAGCGGTATTGAAACGTCGTTCGCGTTTGCAATTACCTATTTATATAAAGCAGGCGTGCTTACGCTCCCTGAAATTGCGGAAAGAATGTCGAATGCCCCTGCTAAAATTCTTGGCTTAGACGGCGGTGAGATCGCCGAAGGCAAGGTTGCCGATCTGACCATCGCGGATCTTGACGAAAGCTTTGTGGTTGATCCTGCTATGTTTGTGAGCAAAGGCAAGAACAATCCGTTCAAGGGCTATAAGCTCGACGGCGTGGTGAAATACACGATCGTGGACGGCGAGATAAAATATCAGGCGTAAGGAGAAACGTATGATTACCGATAGACTTATTGAAAAAATCGTTGAAATGCAAAACCCCACCTGCGTGGGCTTGGACACGTTGTTCGATTATTTGCCCGATACTATGCGCGCGGGCGTAACGACGTTTGAGGGTGTTGCCGAGCGCGTGGTGGAATTTAATAAAAAACTTATCGACACCGTGCGGGATATCGTTCCGTCCGTGAAAGTGCAAATCGCATACTATGAAATGTACGGCGTGGCGGGTATGAAAGCGTATGAAGAAACACTTAAATACGCTGCGGAAAAAGATCTCGTGGTGATTGCAGATGCAAAACGCAACGATATCGGCTCGACGGCTTCCTGCTATGCAAAAACCTTTCTTGGCGAAACGCTCGTCGAAGGCAAAGCAGGCAAGGCGTTCCCTTCGGACTACGTAACCGTAAACGGGTATTTGGGTACGGACGGGATTGCGCCGTTCGTGGAAGAGTGCGAAAAGCGCGATAAGGGTATTTTCGTGCTTGTCAAAACCTCTAACCCCTCGGGAGCGGAAGTGCAAAATCTCGTTTTGGAAAACGGTAAGCCCATGTATGAGCATATGGGCGATCTCGTGGAAAAATGGGGCGAAAGCACGATCGGTAAATACGGTTATTCAGCGGTGGGCGCAGTGGTGGGCGCAACGCATCCCATGGAAGCAGCACGCCTTCGCGAGACCATGCCCCACACATTCTTTTTAATTCCTGGCTACGGTGCACAGGGCGGAAACGCACAAATGCTCAAATCTTGCTTTAAAGCGGACGGCTTGGGCGGTGTGGTAAACAATTCCCGCGGTATTTTGTGTGCGTATAAGAAAAACGGCGGTACGTATTACGAGGCGGCGAGAGCGGCTTGTATCGCAATGCAAAAAGATTTGTCCGAAGTTATCGGAAAAATGGGTTAAGCTATGAAAGATTATAAAGCAATCGTTGTAAAAAACGAAAAAATTGCAGAAAATATCCACGCGGTAACGCTGGATTTGGGCGAGAAAGCCAACGTTCGCGCAGGGCAGTTCGGAGAACTTGCCGTGGGCGAACAACACCTTTTGCGCCGTCCGATCGCCATTTGCAAAACGCAGGAAAATCTCGTTACGTTTTGCTATCAAATCAAAGGCGAAGGTACGCAAAAACTTAAAAACATCCAACCAGGTACGTATCTAAACGTACTTATGCCCCTTGGCAACGGCTTTTTCGTGGAAGAAAACGAGAAAAAAGTTGCGCTCGTGGGCGGCGGCGTGGGCGTGTTCCCGCTCGTGTCCGTCGTGCAGGCGTATAACGATACGAAAGAAATCTCCGCGTATATTGGCTATCGCAATAAAGGCGCGGTGTGCGGCGTAGAAGAATTTGAAAAAACGCATAAGTTCGTTGCCGTAACCGACGATGGCAGCTACGGTGAAAAAATGAACGCCGTGCAAGCGTTTGAAAAAGATTTACAGCAAGGCAACCGCCCCGACGTGGTGCTCGCTTGCGGACCTACGCCTATGCTCAAAGCACTCAAAGCGGTGGTAGAAAGAGAAAACTTGCAATGCTTCGTGTCCTTGGAAGAGAGAATGGGTTGCGGGATCGGCGCGTGCCTTGTGTGCGTGTGTGATTTAACAAACGGCAAAAAAGCACGGGTATGTAAAGACGGCCCCGTGTTTAGTTGCGCGGACGTAACGTTCTAAACGCGAATATGCGTCGCAATACTGCGTGTTTGCGGAATACTAACAAAAGGACGAAACGATAGGAGAAAACTATGGCGAATTTAAAAGTACAACTTTGTGGCGTTACGCTAAAAAATCCCGTGATCGCCGCTTCGGGCACGTTCGGCTTTGGGCGGGAATTTAACGAGCTTTACGATATCGGCACGCTTGGCGGTGTGTCCACGAAAGGCTTGACGTTAGAACCGCGCCTTGGCAATCCCGTGCCCCGTATCGCGGAAAGCCGCGGTGTCATTTTGAACGCGGTGGGTTTGCAAAACCCCGGCGTGGAGCACTTTATCCAAAACGATCTCGAATGGTTGAAAAACACGGGTACTTGCGTGATTGCAAACGTCGCTGGCAAGACCTTGGACGATTATCATAACATTTGCAAAAAGTTGGATAAAAAAGTGGATATGATCGAACTGAATATATCCTGTCCCAACGTAAAAAGCGGTGGTATGGCGTTTGGTATCAAGCCTGAAACGGTGGAAGAAGTAACGCGTGCGGCAAAGAGTGCGCTTAGCACTACGCCTTTGATAGTGAAACTTTCGCCCAACGTGGAAAGCATTGCAAATAACGCGTTGCACGCGGAAAAGGGCGGTGCGGACGCGGTGTCGCTTATTAACACGCTGACAGGTATGGCGATTGATATCGAAAAAAGACGTCCGATCATTGCCAATAACACGGGCGGTGTATCGGGTGCGGGCGTAAAACCCATAGCGGTTAGAATGGTCTATGAAGTGGCGCAAGCGGTAAAAATTCCCGTGATCGGTATGGGCGGTATTACCTGCGCGGAAGACGCGATTGAATTTTTAATGGCGGGCGCAACCGCGGTACAAGTGGGAACGGCAAATTTCACCGATCCTTTGGCTTGCCCGAAAATTATCGACGGGCTTAACGCTTGGTGCGATCGTCACGGTGTGGAAAATATTACGGAGCTTACGGGCACGTTACAGCTTAATCAACGATAAACGGAGGAACACAATGGAACTTACTTACAAGCAAAAATTTATTCAATTTATGGTAAAAAGCGGAGTATTAAAGTTTGGCGAATTTACGCTCAAAAGCGGACGGCTCGCACCCTACTTTATCAATACGGGCAACTATAAAACGGGCAAACAGCTTGCTAAGCTGGGCGAATACTACGCCGCGTGTATTATGGAAAACAACCTGCAAGCGGATACGCTGGTTGGACCTGCCTATAAAGGAATTCCCCTGTCCGTAGCAACGGCGATTGCGCTGTATAACGGCTATGAAAAGGAGCTCAACTATTGCTTTGACAGAAAAGAAGCAAAAGACCACGGCGAAGGCGGACTGTTCGTTGGTAAGCAGCTCGTGGACGGCGAAAAGGTGATTATTATCGAAGACGTAATGACTTCGGGCAAAGCACTTCGCGAAATTTTACCCAAATTGCAAGCGGCGGCGAACGTGCAAGTCGTGGGTATGATTATTTCCGTGGATAGAAAAGAAAAAGCGCTCAGCAGCGATTTGTCTGCTGTGAGCGAAGCAAAAAAAGAGTTTGGTATCGACGTGTATTCCGTCGTGACTATCGACGATATTATTTCAGCGATTGAAGACGGCGTGGTGGACGGAAAGGAGCATCTTTCCGCAATGTATAAATACCGTAACGTATACGGCGCGAATTAAGGTATTAAACGCTTGATTTTATGCAAGGCGGGCAGTTCGTAATGCACGATTTTCGTGACCGTTTGCGGGACGTTTGCCTTTGCTTCAAAAACGTGCCCAGCAACGAGAACGATTGCCACGGCACAAACGAAAAATAATGCGGTTGCTATAATAAGTTTGCGTTTCATACGAAAAGTATGCGTAAAAGCGCAAAGAAGTATACGCAATCCAAAAAGGAACGTACTATGAAAAATATCATTCTCACGGGGGATAGACCCTCGGGAAAATTGCATATCGGGCACTACGTCGGTTCGCTCAAACGGCGGGTGGAATTACAAAACAGCGGTGCATACGATAAAATTTATATAATGATCGCGGACGCGCAAGCGCTCACCGACAATTTCGCCAACCCCGAAAAGGTGCGCGCGAATATCACGGAAGTGGCGCTTGACTATCTTGCGTGCGGTATCGACCCGACGAAATCGACGGTGTTTATTCAATCGCACGTGGAACAGCTTACCGAGCTTACGTTCTATTATATGAACCTGGTAACCCTTTCGCGGTTGGAACGCAACCCCACGGTGAAAGCGGAAATGAAACAAAAGAATTTTGAAACGTCGATTCCTATGGGCTTTTTGACCTATCCCGTATCGCAAACGGCGGACATTACGGCGTTCAAAGCAAACACCGTGCCCGTGGGCGAAGACCAGCTCCCGATGCTCGAACAAGCGCGCGAGATCGTTAGAAGTTTCAACGGCTTATACGGCGAAACGCTCGTAGAGCCGAAAGCCGTGCTTCCCGAAAATAAATCCTGTTTGCGCTTGCCCGGTACGGACGGTATGGCGAAAATGAGTAAATCGCTGGGGAATTGTATCTACCTTTCCGACAGCGCGGACGAGATTAAACGCAAGGTTATGGGTATGTATACCGACCCCAACCATATCAAAGTAACTGATCCGGGCGACACGAAAAACAACCCGACGTTTATTTATCTCGACGCGTTCGCAACCGACGACCACTTTGCCCGTTACGCGCCCGAATACGCAAATCTTGCGGAAATGAAATCGCATTACGAAGCGGGCGGGCTTGGCGATATGAAAGTGAAAAAACTGCTCAACAACGTTTTGCAAGAAACGTTAGAACCGATAAGAACAAAACGCGAAGAACTCGCGAAAGACATTCCCGCTATTTGGGCAATGCTCAAAAAGGGTAGCGACGAAGCGCGCGCCGTTGCCGCGCAAACGCTTGCCGAGGTTAAGAGCGCAATGAAAATCAACTACTTTGAATAAGAAAAAACAGCCCAAACGGGCTGTTTTTTAGTGAAAGGAAGATCTTATAAAATTTATACATAAAATAAAAAACGGATAGTTGGATAATATTAAAGGTAACGAAAGTATTAAAAGATTGCTATGGTCAACGTTTCTTTTTAATTCGCGAACAAAAATAAGAAAAGTAAGAGTGAGCGGTATGAAAGCTAAAACGTAGGCAATAAGCACGTAGAGAAAAACGTCTTTGCTTGGCTTGTAAACGTCAAACATAAGGCAAAACATATGCGTTAATAAACCTACGCCCATACTAATAAAATAAAGCACTTGCGTACTTTCAGCCAAATGCTTTTGCGGTTTGAAAAAAGTAGGCGAAGCAGTATACAGTTCGCAATCTTGACAATATCCGCCTTCGCCTTGATCCCCGATTTCTTTTCCACAGTTTGCACAATACATAAACATTCTCCTTATAAAAAAATGCTTGTTACATATATTATAAATGCACAACGTGCCTTTTGTCAAATAAAAATTGCCTGTTGTGCTATTATTTATGTATGATAACAATAGAAGAAATACAAAAACGCTTGCGTGAAGCGATAAAGCAAAGCAATATACCGCAAAAAGAGTTAGCGGAAAAGTTGGGTATTAATCCTTCAACGGTAAGCAAATATATGCGACAGGATAAATACCCGTCGTTAGACACGTTTGCGAATATATGTAAAATTCTCGATATATCGGCAGACGACATACTCGGAACTTAAAAAACAGCCCAAACGGGCTGTTTTTCTAATATTTATATTTCGTTCTTTTCAAGATCATTAAAACGGCGGTTAGAAGTGCTGCCATAAATTCTGCGACGACGACGGAGATCCATATTCCGTCAATGCCCCAAAGCAGGGGTAAAACGAGTACGGCGATAATTTGAAAAACGAGCGTTCGTAAAAAGGAAATGAGCGCGGATACACCGCCGTTGCCAAGCGCGGTGAAAAAAGACGAACCGTAGATTGCAAGCCCTGCAAATAAAAAGGAAAACGAATAGAATAGGAATGCGCGTTTGGTGAGTGCGAATAAGCTTTCGTCGTAGCCGACGAAAAGAACGGATAGGGGAGCGGAAAGAACTTGTGCAAGGATTACCATAGACACCGAAAAAATGCTAATGAGCACTAAGCTACGCTTTAACAAGTTTTTCATTTCCGCGTGGTTTTGCGCACCGTAGTGATATCCAACGACGGGTGCTGTGCCAACGGAATATCCGATAAACGCCGCTAAAAAAATCATCGTTACGTACATTAAAACGCCGTATGCCGCCACGCCGTCTTCGCCTGCATAGCGCATAAGTTGTACGTTATACAGCATACCCACGAGCGACATGGAAACGTTTGCCATAAGTTCCGAAGAGCCGTTGGTGCAAGCCTTTAATACCGCTTTTCCATCGTAACGGGTTTTGGTAAGACGGAGCAGGCTCGTGTTTTTGGAGAAAAAATAGAAGAGCGGACCAAACCCGCCGACAACCTGCGAGCACACCGTGGCTGCCGCCGCGCCGATAATTCCCCACTTAAAGACCGCAACGAATAACGCGTCGAGTATGATATTCGTAAAGCCCGAAGCAAGCGTGAAAATGAGCCCGAGTTGGGGTTTTTCCGCTGTTACGAAAAAGCTTTGAATTTCCATTTGGAGCATAAATGCTACCAACCCTATCAAGATAACCCGCCCGTAGGTTACGCAATCTTGAAGTAGGCGTCCTTCCGCACCGAGCAACGAAGCGACGGGACGCAGGGCGAAAAAGCCAAGCGCGGTGATAATAAGTCCGATAAAAAAGGAAACGTAGACGAATAAAGAGAAAAAACGGCTGGCTTTTTCGTTGTCCTTTTCGCCAAGCGTTTTGGCAACGATTGCGCTACCACCCGCGCCGAACATAAACCCGACTGTGCCGAGAATCATTAGAAAGGGCATAATGAAGTTGACGGCAGTAAAAGCATTTTTACCCACGAAGTTGGACACGAAAAAACCGTCCACCACACCGTAGATGGATGTGAAGATCATCATCACGATGGACGGGAGCGTGAATCGCAAAAGCTTTTTATACGTAAAGTGGTCGGAAAGCTGAATTTTCATAATCTTATCTATTATAATGCGTGCGCGCGCAAAAGTCAACGGATTTTGCGAAGAAAAAAACCGACGCGATTGCGTCGGTTTTTGATAGGTTCTTGATTAGTTGTTGATGAGTTCTTTATAAGATTTACCAAACTTCATAACGGGCTTTTTGCAAGCAGCGATCGCAACTTTTTCTTTTGTTTGAGGGTTGATACCCGTCTTTGCAGCAACTTCTTTCACTTCAAACGTACCAAAACCTACGAGTTGTACTTTTTCACCTGCTTTCAACGCTTCGGTAACCGTTTCAACGAATGCGTCGTATGCGCATGCTGCGTCTTTGTTGGTAAAACCTGCTTTTTCTGCCATTGCCTTAATCAATTCGCCTTTGTTCATAAGAGTTTGTCCCCTTTAAAATTAAATTCTTAAAAACGATTAAATTTTTAAGTAATCTTATTATATCCTATATTTATGTGGTTTGTCAAGTGCTCGGCGAAAAAAAATCACGAAAAAGGCTGAAAAATAGCGATTTTTTTCATTTTTTGTCCGAAAATCACTATTTTTTGGCGTTTTCTTTATAAACTTTCCACGTTGACCGTGATTTTTGCGCTTACGCCTTCCATAAGCCGTACTTCCGCTTGAAATGCACCAAGCGTTTTCACGGCGTCCATTTTAATTTTTTTCTTGTCGATATCAAAGCCGATTCCCGCAAGCGCCGAAGCTACGTGGGAGGTGGAAACGCTACCGAACGTTTTGCCGTTCTCGCCCGTTTTGATTTTTACCGATACCGTTTTACCGTTGAGCTGTTCAGCAAGCGCTTTGAGTGCTTTCACTTCTTCTGCTTTGTGAAATTCTTGCGCGGCTTTCTTTTGCGCCGCTTCGTTCACGTTTGCCGCCGTGGCAGGGGAAGCAAGCCCCTTTTTTAAAAGGAAGTTTCTGCCAAACCCGTCGGCAACTTCCACAACTTCGCCTTTTTTACCCGTGCCTTTCACGTCTGCGTTCAATAAAACTTTCATAAAACTTATCTCCTGTCTTTCTTTCAATACTATTATATAGGAAATTTTTGCAAATGTCAATAACTTTGGATATTTTGCATATACTGTTTTTAACCTTTAAAGGAGGAAAACGTTATGATGGAAAAAGGACAGGAAGTAAACACGAGCATCGGTTGCGGTGTAACCGAATGCAAATACAACCGTGCGGGCGACTATTGCACGCTCCGCAAAATCCACGTTGGCAACACTTGCAGTTGCGATGCGGAAAGCTGTACCTGCTGTGATAGCTTTGAAAGAAAATAAGCTATAACGCAAAAAAAACGGCTCTTTTATAAAGGGCTGTTTTTTCTTTAAAAATTTTTTTGTTTTTTTGTTTAAGGGCAGAGTAAAGCGGTTACATATAATTGTAAACAAAATTGACCAAACAAAAGGAGTAATTATTATGGCAGGAAAAGTTATCGGTATCGACCTTGGTACGACCAATTCGTGCGTGGCGGTTATGGAAGGCGGTGAACCCGTCGTTATCGCAAACGCAGAGGGTGCAAGAACCACTCCCTCCGTCGTTTCGTTCCAAAAGGACGGTTCGCGTGTCGTTGGGCAGGCGGCAAAGCGTCAGGCGGTTGCTAACCCCGACAAGACCGTGATTTCCATTAAAAGACATATGGGTTCGGACTATAAAGTAAAAATCGACGACAAGGATTATTCGCCGCAAGAAATCTCGGCAATGACGCTCGCAAAGCTCAAAGCGGATGCGGAAGCGTACCTTGGACAAAAAATCACGGAGGCGGTTATTACCTGCCCCGCATATTTCTCTGACTCGCAACGTCAAGCAACCAAAGATGCGGGTAAGATCGCAGGGCTGAACGTGCTTCGTATTATCAACGAGCCTACGGCGGCGGCGCTTGCTTACGGCTTGGATAAAGACAAGGGCGGTAAGGTTATGATCTACGACCTTGGCGGCGGTACGTTCGACGTTTCCATTTTGGAAATTTCCGACGGCGTATTTGAAGTGCTTGCAACCAACGGCGACACCAAGCTTGGCGGGGACGACTGGGATAACAAAATCATTTCCTATCTCGTTGACGAGTTCAAGAAAGACAAAGGTATCGACCTTTCCAAAGATAAAATGGCAATGCAACGCTTGAAAGAAGCGGCGGAAAAAGCGAAGATTGAGCTTTCGGGTATGAACTCCACGAACGTAAACCTTCCTTTCATTTCTATGAGTGCGGACGGTCCTCAACACCTGGATATCACGCTTACCAAGCAGAAATTCGAGGCTATGACGGCGGATCTTTTGAACCGTACGGTAGAGCCTATGAAAGCGGCTATGCGCGACGCAGGGCTTTCGTATAGCGACATTGACAAGGTTATTCTTGTCGGCGGTTCAACGCGTATGCCCGCGGTTGTTGCAAAGGTGAAAGAAGTTACGGGTAAAGAACCGTTCAAGGGTATCAACCCCGACGAATGCGTAGCCATCGGCGCGGCGGTACAAGGCGGCGTTTTGACGGGCGAAGTGAAAGACGTACTTCTTCTTGACGTTACCCCGCTTTCCTTGGGTATTGAAACGCTTGGCGGTGTGTTCACGAGAATTATCGATAGAAACACGACCATTCCCGTAAAGAAGAGCCAAGTATTCTCCACGGCTGCGGATAACCAAACGAGCGTGGATATTCACGTGCTCCAAGGCGAAAGAGAATTCTGCAAGGACAATAAAACGCTTGGCAACTTTATGCTCACGGGCATTGCGCCTGCACCCCGCGGTATACCGCAAATCGAAGTTACGTTTGATATCGACGCAAACGGTATCGTGCACGTAACCGCACAGGATAAGGGTACGGGTAAATCGACGGATATCACCATCACGTCTTCTACCAACCTTTCCGAAGAAGAAATCGACAAAGCGGTGAAAGAAGCGGAACAGTTCGCCGAAGAAGACAAGAAACGTAAAGAAAAAGTGGAAAATAAAAACAAGCTCGACGGTATGATCTTCTCCGTGGAACAAACCATGAAAGAAGCGGGCGACAAGCTCGACGATAACGATAAGGCGACGTTGCAGTCGGCAATCGACGCGGCGAAAGCGGAGCTGGAAAGCGATGACGACGACCGTATCAAAGCGGCTTATGAAAAGCTTATGCAAGACGTACAGCCTGTGTTTGCAAAGCTGTATCAAGCGAATGGCGGGGCAAACCCCGACGCGGGCGCAAACAGTTCGACGGACGGCGACACGGAATTTCATCAATAAGTTTTAACGGCTCGACGGGCTTGGTGCAAACCAAGCCCGAAAAGTGTATAAAGGGTAAGTACTATGGCGGATAAAAAGAATTATTACGATATTTTAGGCGTAGATAAAAAGGCAACGCCCGAGCAAATTAAGGCGGCGTATCGCAAGCTTGCTATGAAATATCACCCCGACCGCAACCAAGGCGACGCGGCGGCAGCGGAAAAATTTAAGGAAATCAACGAAGCGAACGAAACGCTCTCCGACGAGCAAAAGCGCGCGGCGTATGATTACGAGCTTGAACACCCCGGTATGGGCGGGTTCGGCGGTTTTGGCGGCTTTGAAGGCGGATTTGGCGGGTTTGAAGATATTTTCAGTAATATTTTCGGCGGTGGTTTTGGCGGTGGCGCAAGAACGGCGCGTTCGGAAGTGGGCGAAGATATTCAGCGCGAAATGACACTTTCGTTTATGGATGCGGCAAAAGGTTGCAAAAAGACCGTTTCGTATACGCGCAACGTGCCTTGTGAAAACTGTCGCGGTACGGGCGCAAAGAACGGTACGGAATATTCCACCTGCTCTAAATGTCAAGGCAAAGGCGTCGTGCAACAGGTGCAAAATACTATGTTTGGGCGTACGATCCGTCAAAGCGTATGTCCGGACTGTAACGGTAGCGGACGGCAAATTAAAGAAAAATGTCCCGATTGTAAGGGCAGGGGCTTTGAACGCAAGGAAACGACGGTTACGTTGGACATTCCCGCAGGTGTCAATACCAACAGCTACATGAAGAAAAAGGGTATGGGGCAAGCGGTGCAAGGCGGTATGCCTGGCGATCTTATCGTGGTGTTCCGCGTCGAACCGCACAAGATTTTCGTGCGCGACAATTTCGATTTGAAAATCGACTTGCCTATTTCGTTCAAGACGGCGGCGCTGGGTGGCATAGTGAAAGTGCCCACGATCGACGAAACGTTTGATTTTACAATTCCCGAAGGTACGCAAAGCGGACAGGTGTTCACGGTGCGCGGAAAGGGTATTCGCTCGGCAAGGGGCGGGGTTGGAAATCTTATTTTGCGCGTACTCGTAGAAGTGCCGACAAAGCTTTCCAAAGACCAAAAGAAAGAGATTGAAAAGCTGGATAGCGACATTGAACTCAAACAGTGCGAAAGAATGAAAAAATATTCGGATAACGTGGAGAGTTTATACGGCGCGAAACCGTTTGGAAAATAAAAAATTGCGGTCGAACAACTTGTTCGACCGCGATTTTTTATCCAATTAAATAGTTTATCCAAATAGCCCCGAATGCAAGGATAACAAATGTAACGTTAAAAAAGAATAGCCATTTATTTTTCTTTTTTGAAAACTCTAAAAGTGCCAATCCGCATAGCGTGGGAATACCTAAATAAAAAAGTCTATGATAGTTTTTTGCTTTCGTAAAGCCTTGAAATAGAAAAGCGAAATGCGCTCTTGTCATACCGCAAAAAGGACATTTCAATCCTGTTAGTTTATAAATCGGACACCCAATTATAACGGCATAAAACAAAAGAACACAGAAAAAGAAAATGAAAAAGAATATTTTTTTTCTCACAACGACATCATAATTTTATTGAAATTTTTTTCCTTTGCTTTATTATGCGTAATAAATATGTCGATAATCGGCCATATACCGCAAGTTGCCCAACCTAATAAAAGTTTTGCAACGCCTAATCCCGTGTCGCCAAGGACGAAACGGTCAACGCCTAAACCGCCTAAGAATATAGAATAAAGTAACATGTGCGTAGGATTATGTAATTGCATACACAATATTTCATCTGCTTTGTCGTCAGGAGCTTCCGCAAGTTTACTTTTTAAATATAAAATCTTTTCTTGCGGTAATTTGTCGCTCACGGTTGCCATAATTTGTCTTACATTTGCTTCTGTCATATAAACACCTCGTATAATAGTATGTAGAACATATCGTTCCACATACTATTATACAGGAACAATATGTTCCAAGTCAAGTATTTTGGAACAAAAAGTTCTATTATATTTATATGAATAAATTTGCAACAAGATTAAATGAGATTCGGAGAGAAGAAGGAATATCGCGAGCGGAGTTGGCTTTGAGGTTAAACGTGTCTGTTCGGTTAATATCGTATTGGGAAAATGGGGAGAGAGAATGTTCTTTTGACGTATTGTTAGCAATAGCCGATATTTTAAACACGACTACCGACTATTTATTGGGGAGAAAAGACTATTAAAATAGAATTAAAAACCGTTTGGAAAATAAAACTTGAAAAAAGCGTGTAAAAATTATGAATAACACGCTTTTTTTTCTTTGCGGTTGCAAAAAAAAGTGATATAATATATCTATGAAACGAAAGAAGAAATGGATAAAATTCCGTCACAAAATTATACGCAATATTGCTTATGCGATTTTATATCCGTACGTGCGTATTAAATACGGTGCAAAAATAGAAAAATTCCGTGAAAAGACCAAAAGACCGTATTTGATTGCGTTCAATCATCAAACGGCGGCGGATCAATTTATCGTTGGGTCGGCGTTCCGCGGCGCAGTATATTACGTGGCGAGCGAAGATTTGCTCACCAACGGGTTTATTTCGCGCTTGCTTGCGTGGGCGGTTGCACCCATTCCCATCAAGAAACAAGCCACCGACGTGGGTGCAGTGTTGAACTGCAAACGCGTGGCAAGAGAAGGGGGTACTATTGCGCTCTCGCCCGAGGGTAACCGCACGTATAGCGGACAAACGGGGCATATCAAGCCCGCGATCGTGGGACTGATAAGAACGCTGAAATTACCGCTCGTACTCTACCGCATTGAAGGCGGCTACGGCGTGCACCCGCGTTGGAGCGATAGTATCCGAAAAGGGCGTATGCGCGGTTACGTGTCGCGCGTGGTGGAAGTGGAAGAATACCAAAAAATGTCTGACGAGCAGTTGCTTGCGCTCGTGCAAAAGGAACTGTACGTGGACGAAAGCAAAAATACCGACGTCTTTAAGGGTAAAAATCTTGCGCAGTATTTAGAACGGGCAATGTACGTTTGCCCTGATTGCGGATTGACCGTGTTTGAGAGCACGGGGGATACGATTGCCTGCACGAAGTGTAAGAAAACGGCGAAGTATTTGCCCAGCGGGCGGTTGGACGGGTTTGCCTTTGAAAGTGTTGCCGCTTGGTATAATTATCAATGCGAATTTATAAACGATTTGAACCTTGACGAACTCGCGGATGAGCCGATTTATGAAGATAACGGACTTCGTATATCCAAAGTGCAACCGTATAAACGCAAAACGCATTTGGATAAAAACGGGCAAGCAAAGCTGTATAAGGACAGAGTTTTGCTTACGATTGCAGGCGAAGAAAAGACGCTTACGTTTGACGAAATCGACGTGGCGGCGGTGCTGGGCAGGAATAAGCTGAATTTGTATCACGGCGGAAACGTGTATCAAATCAAGGGTAACGCGCGGTTTAACGCGCTCAAATACGTCAATTTCTGTTATCGCTACAAAAACAAGGGCAAGGAGGGCGACGATGGAAAATTTTTGGGAATTTAGCGTTTGGGGGAGTATTAACCTTTTCGCAACGCTACTCATCAGTCTTTTAATCGCAAACCTGCTCAAACGGAAAATCGGTTTTTTGCGACACTCACTCGTGCCTACGTCCGTGCTTGGCGGGTTAATGCTTTTGGCTATCGCCGCGATATATAAAGCGATCACGGGGAACGTGTTATTTAACACCGCGTTTTTCGGCGGGAAGGGTATGACGACGCTCGAAGTGGTTACGTATCACGCGCTCGCGCTTGGATTTATTGCAACTGCGCTGAAAACGTCGGAGAAAAAACGCACCAAAGAGCGGAACAAGGAAATATTCAATACGGGCGTAACCACCGTTTCCACCTATCTTTTACAAGCGGTGTTCGGGCTTGGGATCACGCTGATCATTGCGCTGATTATCGACGGGTTTTTCCCTGCGGCGGGCGTGTTGTTGCCGTTTGGTTATGGTCAGGGCACGGGACAAGCGCTCAACTATGGCAGTATCTATGAAAGCGATTATGGGTTTGTGGGTGGCAGAAGCTTTGGCTTGACGATCGCGGCACTTGGTTTTTTGAGTGCGAGTATTGGCGGTGTCGTGTATTTGAGCATTTGGAAAGCCAAACACAAAGTGGATCTTAAAAAGTTCCGCGAAGGAAAAATGCAACTCGACGAAGTGCAAGCGGAAGGCGAAATTCCGATGAACGGCAGTATTGACAAGATCACCGTGCAAATCGCGTTTATTATGCTTGCATACGTATTGACGTATCTTGTTATGTACGGCTTGGGATTGTTACTCCCCAATATGCGATCGGTCATATACGGATTTAACTTTTTGCTTGGTGTGTTGACGGGTACGCTCGTGAAAGTCGTGTTGAAGTTTTTGCGTAAAAAATCGCTTATGAAACGGCAATACACGAACAATTTCCTGCTTTCAAGAATAGGGAATTTCTTCTTTGATATTATGGTTGTGGCGGGGATTGCCGCAATACGCTTGGACGTTTTAGAAAATTATTGGGGAATTATTCTCATTCTCGGCGTTGTCGGTGCAATCATTACCTATTTTTATAACCTGTTCGTGGCGAGAAAGCTGTTTCCTGCGTATGCAAACGAGCAGTTCTTGGCAATGTACGGTATGCTCACGGGCACGGCGAGCACGGGGGTTATTCTGCTTAGAGAGCTCGATGGGGATTTCTCCACGCCCGTTGCGGATAATCTTGTTTATCAAAATTTCCCTGCGATCGTATTTGGATTTCCCATGATGCTCCTTGCAACGCTCGCGCCCAAACAACCGCTATTAACGCTTGGCATACTCGTTGCGTTCTTTTTGGTTATGAACTTGATACTCTTCCGCTCGTTTATCTTTAAACGAAAGAAAAAGGAAGAATAAAAAAGCAAACGAAAAAAACCTTTCCGATACGGAAAGGTTTTTTGAATTTTACGTATTGCTTACTCGCCTTTGAAAGGGAGAAGAGCCGCGATTCTTGCACGCTTGATTGCCGTTGCAAGAAGTCTTTGGTGTGCCGCGCACGTACCCGTCATTCTGCGGGGTAAAATCTTACCGCCTTCTGCGATAAATTTCTTCAAACGGTTTACGTCTTTATAATCGATCGCGTCAAGCTTTTCTTGGCAGAATGCGCATACCTTTTTGCGGGGCGCTTTTTTATATACCTTTTTTACGGGTGCTTTTTCTTCCATAATAGTATACTCCTTAAATTATTTTACCTTTCCATTAGAAAGGGATATCGCTGTCGTCGTCCATAGCCTGTAACACGGGCTTGCGTTTGGGGGCGGCAGCGCGGGGTGCGGTATCGTTCACGTCGTCGAACGAATCTCCGCTTGCTTTGGGCGTAAGGAATTCAACGTCTTGCGCGATAATGTCTACCGCTGTGCGTTTTACGCCTTGGTTGTCTTCGTAGTTGCGCATTTGAATGCTACCAACCACGGCAACCTTGTTGCCTTTTTTCGTGTAACGAGCGATCGTTTCACCCATAGCACGCCAAGCGGTAATATTGAAAAAGTCCGTTTGACGTTCGCCGTCCTGCGAAGCGTAGTTTCTGTTTACCGCAATTGAAAAACGGCAAACGGGTACGCCCGAAGGGGTTTCCGTGAGTTCGGGATCACGCGTTAAGTTACCGATTAAAAATACTTTGTTCATTCCTTTTTCCCTCTTAACAATTAGTTGAGCTTCGTGATCAAACGTCTAACAACGTCTGCGTCGATGCCTGCAACACGTTTCAACTCTTCAACAACGTTGCCGTCAGCTTCAAACGTCATAAGCACGTAGTACGCTTCATTTTTGAAGTTGATAGGGTAAGCGGTCTTTTTCGTGCCCCACTTGTCGGTGGAAGCCACAGCGCCGCCCATCGATTTAACGATGTCTTCATACTTCGCGATTTCCGCGTCTTTTGCTTCGTCCGTCAAATCGTTGTTGAGCAGATAGAGCATTTCGTATTTCGCCATACTTTTTTACCTCCTGGTCTTATTCGGCATACCTTTCGATATGCAAGGTTAAATCGGCTCTTTTACAAGCCGTGTAGAGATATTATATCCCATTTCCAAAAATTAGTCAATCGTTTTTATGCGTTTTTTACACTTTTTATCGCGCAATTTGTCGAACT
>JAZOPU010000129.1:0-1606 GCA_045655705.1 Candidatus Scatosoma sp. | reverse complement strand
GCGAAGGTTTTAAACACCCATTTCCGCATAAAATTGGGCATCAATACTTGCAAAATAAACCGCACAAACTTTGCTTTTTGATATGCAAACCAACCGATAACCCCGTTTTTATACATATACTTGAATAAATCCCGTTCGCTTTTATAATATTTATACCCCCCACGGCGTTCAAACGTTTTATCGTCTATACGCACGTGCACCAAGTTTTCCTGTATATTATAAAACTTACAACCAGCTAAATACATACGCACCCAAAGATAGCTATCTTCGTCATAGTGCCAATGCAAATATCCGCCCGCTTTTTCCACTTCGGATTTTTTAAACGTCACACTCATATGATTGAACGGACAACGCTTTTTCAAATACGCGCAAATATCATTATGTTCCTGCGGTACTGTTCGTTCGCAAACGACATTTTCAGGTGTTCCTTCAAACTCGTCGATATTTGAGCCTACAATGGAGAGCTCTGCATCCTTTTCAAAGCATTTAAGTTGCTTTTCCATACGGTCGCAAACCATAATATCGTCCGTATCCATACGAGCAACCATTTCATTTCGACAATACTTCATTCCCTCTCTTAAAGCGTTACCAAGCCCTACGTTGTGGGGCAAAGGGACGATCGTGAACAACGGATTTTCTTGCAACGAAGATAAATACGATTGCAACGTTTCTCCCACAGGTCCATCCACGACAATGACAATTTGGTCAGCGGGAATACTTTGCGCAAGCATACTCTCCACACAAATTTTCATTTCGTCCACTTTCGTGTTTCTATATATCGACGCTAAAAAAGAATACTTCATATACTCTCCTGCTGTTTAGCTTACCAAGACTGTTTCGTTGATAAGCGGTAGATTTTCTTGTTCCAAACGGCGTTCTTGTAAGATAAAAAGCAACACCGTCAAAAGTCCGAACGGTAACGGACAAAATTCCCCGGGGTTGACTTGGCTCATCATTAAAATCCCCAAATACGATATCCCCAAAACGAGCGACCAGCTACTCATTTTCGTGAAAATAAGTTTCCCGCGTTGTAAAACCTGATACCCATACGCCACAACGCCGATAAGTCCCATACTTCCAACCACCTGGGGAATCATCATATGATACCAAGCCATCGTACCTTCTTTTCTATACGCGCCGTAGGAAATGGAATTATCCAAAATCCCAGAGCCTGTAAGCGGGCTTTTTTTCAGTCTTGCGATTGATTCCAAAATCATAACGAACCGCACTTCTCCAACGATATCGTCGTCGGTGAAAAAGCGCGTATCTAAAATTTCCATAATCACACTACCGCAACACACCGCCAAAGAGGCAAGCGCGAACACTACGCAAAATATCCGATACCAACGCTTTCTTGCGATACATACCCAATATATGCAACAAACGAAAAATTCCACACTGCCAAACAACAATCCCCCGCGCGAAGTAGACACGCATATCCCCCCGAAGAACAACAGGGAAAACAGCGCCCACACGTCCCATTTTTTCGTGAGATACAACGGGAACGGCATTGCAAACATCAACAGCGTGCAAATATTATTTCTCGAAAATCCAAGCCCCGACTGCGTGCCGTCGGCATTTCCCGTCAGCTTACGCAAATACCCAA
>JAZOPU010000128.1:0-6806 GCA_045655705.1 Candidatus Scatosoma sp. | reverse complement strand
TTTTTCCTTGAAAATAAAAGACTTTCGACATTGTTTGCCAAAATTAGAAAAATTATCCGTTTTCACAAAAAATGTTCCATTGATTACAGAAAAAAACTTTTTAAAAATTTTTATTGCGTTGATTTACTTTTTTATACGCGTATGCTATAATATATTTGTAAATCGGTTGGGGACAACCGAAACGAAAATTTGCTCATCATTTTCCCCCTTATCATATAGGTAACCGCCTTGGAATCGCAAGATTTCAAGGCGGTTATCCTTTCGCATTCAAAAGCTCCGCGCAACCTGCGCGGAGCTTTGTTTGCGTTATTCAGTTGTTCGAGCGTTCCTTATCTCAACTGTTATCCGTGTCTTTTTGAACTCAATTTCCTTGCAGGGGTGTGCCCTGCGCTTATCTTACGGATATTCGTTATCTACGCTCTCCAATATAATAGTTCATTGGACTATTCTCCTACTTTCTCTTGTTTGTTAAAGTACCTGCGCGACGAGTTTTGTAAAATCATTCCCTCGTACCTCCTTTAACGTATTCTCTTTTAGGCTTTCGCCCCTTTCTGGTAAGGAATCATCGCTTTTCGTACCCTCCTTTACCTTTTTTCTTCGTTGCATCCCTGCAACCCTTTGCCGATTCCTTATCGGCTTTGCCTTATCTGTGCATTGGCGTTTCTCCATTCTTATTGAAAGTTTGAAACATTTTTTGTTTCTCTCTTTCTCTTTGTACCTATATTATAGCACAAATTTTTCATTTGTCAAGTACTTTTTGAAAAATTTTTTGAATTTTTTTAAAATTTTTTTGGAGCGTAAAAAAACGACGATTACTCGTCGTTTTGGTTGTTTTTTGCATAGGTGAAAAGCAGGTCTTTATCTTTGAGTAGCGTTCCCCCGCCCAGCACGGTTGCAAACTGCGGTTCTTCGCAAACGTGATAGCGCATTTCCAGCTTTGCACCGATATATTGTGGCAAATGCGGAATTTTCACCGTTCCGCCCGAGAGAAACACGCCGTTTCTGTTCACCGCCGCCGCGACTTCCGCGGGTAATTTTTTCAGCACCGCGCTTGCGTATTCGAGAATTTTATCCACGTACACGCGCAAACAATCGGTGATATCGCCAGCCTGCACAGGCGAAGCCGCCGGACGGCAGGTATCCACTGCACTGCCTTCGGCTACGATCGTACCCCTTGCCACGGGCGAAAGCGAGCCTATCTCCGTTTTGATTTTTTCCGCCGTCAAAGAGCCGATACGAAGGTTATTCACGCGCGCAACCTTATTTAGTATATTCGCGTCCATATTATTTCCGCCAAGGTTCATGGAAAGCCCCGCGATAATGCCGTCTCCGCTCACGACGGCGATATTCGTAACCCCGCCGCCGATATCCATACAAAACACGGGATCGGATTGCGTTAGAACCGCGTTTGCGCCAAACGCCGCCAAATACGGTTGTTCCACGAAAAAGACTTTTTTCAAACGACATTCTTCCGCCAGCGTTCTATATGCGTTCATTGTTGTTTCCGTCGCGCCACAGGGCACGCCGATCACGATTTGCGCGCGTTTGAGCGCGGACGGCTTCACGCCTACGCGGGAAAAAAACTCTTGGAGCATTTTCACAGCAAGTCGCATATCCACAATCTCGCCTTCGTATACGGGATAGACGATACTCGTATATTCGGCGGTCTTTCCGATCAGGTTTTTCGCGTCCTTTCCAATAGCTTTCACCTGTCGATCTTCTCCCGCCACTGCCACGCACGACGGCTCGGCAAGTACGATACCGCTACTCGTATCCGCGCGGTAGATTTTCGTTATCGACGATCCCAAATCAATCGCAAGTTTCCACATTGTCTTTCTCCTTTTTTATTTCAACGCATACCTGGTCGCTTGTTTTAGCATTTTTTTGCAAAGCTCTTGCGGAAGTCCCACCACGCAAGAAAAACTGCCGTCTATGTTTTTCACAAGCCCTCCGTCCTGTATGCCGTATGCGCCCGCCTTATCCATCGGCGAGCCTGTGGCGATATATTCCTCTATTTGCGCTTTGGAAAGCGGGTAAAACTCCACCTTCGTGCACGCGCTCTCCACGAGTTCTTTTCTGCCCGTTTTCGTGGGCACGGAAATGCAAACGCCCGTATACACTTCGTGCGTGCGGCCGCTAAGGGCGGTGAGCATACGCCTTGCGTCCGCTTCGTCTTTGGGCTTGCCCATCACTTCGTTATCCAGCGTTACGATCGTATCCGAACCGATAACCGCTTTATGTTCCGCTTCTTTTCGCAAAGCCACTTCGCGCGCCTTTTGCATAGCGAGCTTTTCTACAAGCTCCGCGGGCGTTTTTGCATTCGTGCAATTTTCTTCGCCCACGGCGGGAATAATTTCAAAATTGGTGAGTAGCTCCCCGAGCAACTGTTTTCGGCGCGGGGATTGACTTGCTAATATCCAGTCCATAAAACAATACCGTATGAAATAAGCCGCTTGTGCGGCTTATCGTTTATAAAATTTCAAGATTTTTTCTAAATGCGCGCTTAAATTCGGGATTTGCCGCGGACGCGTCGCGGATTTCTAACGCCGCGTCGCCCGCTACTTCCGTTTTCATAATTACGGAATCGCCCAAAACGTCGCAATTAAGCCCCGTTACCATACCGCAATGCGTTCTGTCCAAGCTCTCCGCTATTCTCAGCAACACGCCTAATTTTTTCACTGCATCAAGATCTTCTTCCTGCATAAGATCTTTATATTTCATCCATTCGTTTAAGGGTACGTCTTCGCGGTTATGACAACCTGCCACGAACGCCGCAAGTACGATTTCTCTATGCGTTGCACCGTAGATCGCCGAGTTCAAAATCGTATACCAGCTATGTTTTGCGTGCGCGTAATAACGCGTTCTTTCGCCGATATCGTGCAAGCTTGCCGCAATTTTCAGCACTTTTAAGTATTGACGGGAGAATTTATGCAACACGCGCAATTGCTTGAACAGTTGCACGGAAAGTTGCATAACGTGCTCCACGTGCTTTGCATCGCAACCCGCATAATGCACGAGCGTTTGCAAGCTATACGAAAGTACGTCGGAAATGGGTTTTTCCGTCGTGATCGGGAGCGCTTGGTTGACCATAAGCCCTTCTCTAAGTCCGCACCCGCCGATCGTGAACTGCTCGATATTCGTATACGAAAGGAAAGCTTTCACAATCGCCATTGCCGCGGGCATAATATCCGCGCGCGAGGGCGAAAGTCCTTTGATTTTCTTGCGCTTATCCACGTCGAGCGCTTTGAGCATATCGTAAATACCGTCGAAATCTTCCTTTGCCATACGGTAGTTGTGGGGAAGATCCATAGGATACTTACGCACGAGTTTGGTTATTTTGAACAAATTTCTAAACGATCCGCCAACGCCGATCATTTGCGCTTCGGGATCTACTTCCGAAAGCCAAGGCAAGGTTTTGAGCTGTTCGGTGAAAAATTCTTCGATATGCGCCGCCGCTTGTTCGGGGGTTGCATCTCCGGAGAATAAGTCGGTAAGCGTAACCGCGCCAAAAGGCAAAGACGCATAGTTTAAAAGATTTCTTCTATTGTAGTATACGATCTTCGTGCTACCCCCGCCGATCTCTAAAATCAAGCCTTTGGGAATGTCCATGGAATTGATTACGCCACGGTATACGAGCACCGCTTCTTCTTCTTCGGAAAGCACTTTAACGGTGATATTGCACGAAACCTGGATTTCGTCCAAGAACGAACGCTGGTTTTTCGCACGGCGCACCGCCGCCGTACCTACTGCAATAATACGCTCCACGCCCCGTGCGTCGCAAAGCTTTTTGAACATTTTCAAGGTCTTGATCGTTTCCGCGATACGCTGGGGTTTCAAAAACCCGTCGCGATCCATGTCTTGACCAAGCCGTACGCTTTCTTTCAGCTCGTCCACCACCATATAATGTCCGTCCGCGAACATATCCACGATAACGAGTCTTGCCGTGTTCGACCCAAGGTCGATAATACCGATTTTTTCCACTTTCTCTCTAACTCCTGTTACAACTTTTCATTTTTTCATCAAAGTCACACGCCCTGCGCGTAAACTTGTAGAATTTCTTGTTTTTTCGAGCAAAAACCGCTGTTTTTCCTTTTTACCCGTTTTAATTTTTCCCATAGTTTACCACATAAAACGCGTTTTGTAAATACCCTTTTTGAAAATTTTTTATCATTTTGTAAATTTTTTTCATTTTTGATAATTTTCGCTTGTTTTTTTGTGCAAACTGCACCCAAGCAAAAAAACGGCTTTCAGGCGAAACTGCCAAAAAGCCGTTTTTTTGCGTGAACTTATAGCCATTTTTATGCTTTTTGCATTTTGGTAAACCCATACACGGCAAGCGCGATTAAGAACACGCCGAACGCTTTGCGTAGTATTTCCGAGGGCAGACTGGTTGCGAGCAACGCGCCTAAAATGGAAAATGCGAGCGCGGGCAAGATTACCCATAAAATTCCGCGCGTTTTGAGTAGATGGTTATCCGCGTGGGTTTTGAGCGCAAACACGCTCATGGGTAAAAAGGAATACAGGTTCGCGCATTGCGCGATTTTTTGCTCCACCCCGCCAAGCAACACCAACAGCGGAATGGTTACCGTGCCCCCGCCCATACCCATTCCCGCGGGGATACCGCCGATAAAACCCAGCAATAAATATAAATAAAACGTCATCTTTGCTCCTTAATAAAAAAACAAAAATATTCCCGCGATCAGCTGCAAAGCCGTGAACACCAGCGTGACGATTTTCGTGGGTAATTTTTTAAGTAAAACCGATCCTAAAAACCCGCCTGCGCTTACCCCGATTGCCGTGGGTATGAGTACGGAAAAATCGGAAAATCCGCTAAAAAAATAGAGTAAAAACGAGAAAAAGGACACGGGCAAAATAACTAAAATTGCCGTGGCGTGGGCGGATTTTTCGCTATATCCCGTGCGCTGTAATAAGGGTACGGCAAGCATACCGCCCCCGCCCCCGAACAAACTGTTCGCACCCCCAACTGCTATACCGCAAAGCACCTTTTCTACGGCGTTTTTTGTCTTTTCTTCCATTTTTTGCTTTTTCTCCTTTCTAAACGACGCTCTTTATTGCTATTTTGCGTAATTTTTTGCCTTTTATCAAACTTTTTCTTTTAATTTACACCGCAAACGCTTGCCAATAAATGAATTTTGCGTTAAAATAATATAGTGCATATCTATGCGCGCGTACTATAATAATGCGTTGCGCGGGTATACGCACGAAAAGCAACGGTAAAAAGAGGTTTATATGAAGAAAAGAAAACTCTTGGCAATTTTTATGGCGATGATGATGCTTTCGTCCACGGGCGCGGTGCTTGCCTCGTGTAAGGACGAACAAGCGGAAACGCCCACCGTCGAAGACGAAACGCCCGAAGAGGAAGAAACCGTTCCCGACGATTATATCGTCACCAACGCGGGGTTTGAAACTTTCGACGATAAAGACGGGGAAAATTTAATCGTAACGTCCGTGAACGGTTGGTCGCGTTCGACCAATTCCACGGCAAGCGGCAGTGCAAAATCTTCCACGGCGGCAAGCGGTATTATCGATACCGCCGACGCGGCTTGGAAAAATCTCACCACTTCTGGGCTTGACGGAATAAGTGCCCGCGAACTTACCCAGGAACAGGCGAAAGCTAACTGGGATAAAATGACCGCAAAGGACAAGCTCGAATTTTACGAGGCTTGGGAAGAAAATGATAATGATAAAGACGTTGAAGATCTTGATTTTTATCAATCGTTCAATATTGACGAAGACGATCTTCCCCTTTATCGCGTGAAAGACGACGAGGACAAGGAAACGGCAACCCCTATCGCCAACCCCGGCACGCACGATAACAGCACGGAAAATACCAAAGTGCTGATGATCCACAACGAGTATTCGACGACGGATCGTGAAAAATTCGGTACGGCACAAAAATTCACTTCGTCTTCCAAAGTAACCGTTTCGGCGGGTACGAGCGCAAAGCTTTCCCTTTGGGTGAAAACGAGCAACCTTGAAATGGTGGACGTGCAAGAAGCTTTGGACCGCGGTGCGTATATCGAAATTACGAACACGCTTGGCGGTACTTCCCTTGATCCCGTGCGCGTGGAAAACATTCAAGCAAACGACTGGACGCAGTATGAGTTCGTACTCAAAGGCTCTGAGTACGCCGACGCGACCTTTACCATCGTTTTAGGGCTTGGTCAAAGCGGCGGCAAAGATCGCCACAAATACGTGAACGGGTATGCGTTCTTCGACGATATTAAATGCGAAACGGTGCTTTCTACCGACGATATCACAAACGATTACATCGTAAAAACATTAGACGATAACGCGGAAAGCAAAATCGTAAATGCAAGTGTGAATAAGCTTGCGTTGGATTTTTCGGGCAATATTACCAAAGAAAACTCCTTTAATACTACGCACTCTTTCACCGACACGCGTGAAGAAGCAACGTCTTCTGCGGGCACGGATTATTATACTTCCGTGAGCAAACAGCTTGACGGCACGGCTCTTCCCACGGGCATTAAAACTTGGGAAGGTTTGGGCTTTGACCCTGAAAAAGATATTGTAAAAGCGTTCGATAACGCGGACGCAATGAAAAACGAAAACAACGCGTATTTGCAAACGGCGTATGATAACTATTTCAAGGACGTTGAGTTCTTGAAAAACGAAAAGGTGCTTATGCTCCTTTCGGCAAGCGGTGCAAGCTACACGGCAACGCAAACCACGCAATCGTTAGCACCCAACTCCTATGCGTTTATCTCGTTCTTTGTGAAAACGTCGAACATGAGCGCGTTTACGGGCGCGGGCGTTGCGGTTAA
>JAZOPU010000127.1:0-3386 GCA_045655705.1 Candidatus Scatosoma sp. | reverse complement strand
TGTCCGCCGTTTCCGCTCGCGCTTTGTCCGCGGCTTCACTCGCCGCTTTCGCCGCTGCAAGGGGCGCGGACGTTTCCGCCATCTTCGCATTGATCGCTTCGCGGTTGTCCGTTTCGGGCAAGAGATTATATCCGTCGCCTTCGCTGCCGTCAAGTGGCAAACCGTCGCTATCGAGCATCAGTTCTTCGGCAAAGCTTTCAGAGGCAAGAAGTCTCGTCATATTATCCATAACGTGCCAACCGTATGCACCGTAAACGCCGTATTGACTATCGTTGGTGATAGAATTGTTGTCTTTTTTAGGGTTGACGTAGAACGAAACGGAAGTACCGTAGTACTTCACGTCAAAGGTACGAATAACGCCAAAACCCGCCCCGACGAGCGCGCCGATGATAAGTGCCAAAATCAATACTTTTATCTTTTTGAGTAAAATTTTAAAAATATCACCCAAACTAATTTCTTCCTGCGTACGGATATTTTCTTCCATGAAATCCTCTCCTTATCGCGTTTTCGCGCGCACACACAACCACGCGCGCACGCCACACTACTGTATTATATCACATAATTTCTTGATTGTAAAGTATTTTTACGCTTTTTTATACTTTAATAAATACCGCGTTGCAATTTATTCTTCTTCGTCGTCTTCGACAATCTCGGGTGCGTTGGATTTTTTAAACTGCAACTGCGAAGCGGGGAAATCCTTAAAAATCCAACCGCCGTCTTTGGCAGGTTGTTTCACCCGTACTTCCATTTTCAGCATATTCAAACCCGCGACGATCGCTTTCCCGTCGGGCGTACCCACTTCCGCGCCCATTTTAGGGAGCTGTTTCGCCGCTTCCGTGTAGTGCTCCATTTCATAGCTCAAACAACACATAAGCCGACCGCAAAGTCCGCTGATTTTGCCGGGATTAAGCGACAAGCCCTGCGCCTTTGCCATACGCACGCTCACCTTTTTAAATTCAGGCATATTGCCCGCACAACAGCACACCCGTCCGCAGGGTGCGATACCGCCAAGGTATTTCGTTTCGTCGCGCGTGCCCACTTGGCGCAGTTCAATACGCGTATGGAGCGCGGCGGCGAGATCTTTGACAAGCTCGCGAAAATCCACGCGCGTAGCGGAAGTGAAGAAAAAGGAAATTTTACTCCCGTCAAACGCAAATTCACAGTCAACGAGTTTCATTTCCAGCCCGTGCGCAATAATTTTTTCCTTGCAAAGTTGCATGGTTTGCGGTTTTTTCGCTTCGCAAGACTTATAATATTCGATATCCTTTTGCGTGGCGATACGCACGACGGGCTTTAAAGGCGCAACGATCTCCGATTCGTCTACTTCGCGCTCGGGATACGCCACCCAAGCATATTCTAACCCGCGCGACGTCTCGACGATTACGGGCATATTGCGCGTATACACGTCGCCGTCCTTGGGTGCAAAATAATACAGCTTTCCGCCGTTTTTAAATTTAATTCCTACTACTTTTGCCATAAATTCTCCTTAAGAGTGAAGTTTTTCACTACGTGAAAAGTGAAGTTACTGCGTAGTGAAGTACGTGCTACGCACAAGTGAAGTTTTTTCGCCAAGCGAAAAAGTTATTGTAATATTTCCACAACTTGCCCCTTTGGGGCATACTTCACTGCAACGAAGTTGCTACTTCACTTTGACGTTAGTCAATACTTCGCTTTGACGAAAGTCAATACTTCACTTATTTATTCTACCCAGCAATACTTCCAAGCATTGCGGAAATACCGCGTTAAACGCAACTTCCCGTTCGGCTTTGCCGATCTCGTCTTGCGCACGCACGAGCATAGCGGACGTGTATTTTTCCGCCACCCGCAAAAGGCGGGCGCTCTCGGCACGAAGAAAGGTATTTTCTTCTTTTAGTCCCGTTTTAATGAGTAACGCGTCGCGGAAAATCATACGCAACAGGGCTAAAAGTTCCTTTTTGCGTTTACTCTCGCCCACACGCTTGATCAGCGCAGGCAGGGCGGACGGGGATACGAGCACGAGCGAAAACGCGTCGTCGATCATGGCTTTATACGTACCGCCTTCGAGCATATTTTGCGCTTGTCCGATACATCCCCCCGACGCCGCCGCGCAAAGGGCGTAGTCGTTTTTATCAAACCGCGATTTATATATGCGTTCCAAGCACGAAACGATTTCTCCCGTGTCAAAGGGCGGTATTTCCAACTTTTTCACACGCGATAAAACGGTGGGAAGCACGGGGAATTGTGTGGTCGCGCCCAGCAAAAAGCACGCGCTCTTTGGCGGTTCTTCCAAGAGTTTTAACAGCTTGTTTTGCGAAGTGGCGCTGACCTGAGCAAAATCTCCGATCACGAACACTTTTTTATTCCCTTCAACGGGTTGCAAGGTCGCTTCTTCGCTCACGCGCTCGGCGTCTTCCACAACGAATTTTTTATCCGCTTCGGGAAAAAACAAACAATCGGAAAAGCTTTCGCTATCGATAAGCTTTGAAACGCGTTCGTCGCCCAAAAACACGAGCTTTGCGAACGTTTTGAGTGCCGTGCGCAAATTACGCGCATCGTCAAGTATCAATAAATAGGCGTGGTGCAGCGCGCCGTTTTTTGCATCCGCTTGCATTTGTTTATACGCGCTCGTCGTTTTCAACAAACTATCCATAGCCCACTCCTTGCTTTGCGTTCTATACATTATAACATAAAAGCGAACTTTTTGCAAGCGTTGCTCTGCATTGCAAAAAAAATTCTTAAATCCAAACACTTGCTCTGCAACTTTTTTTAAAAACCTTGCGCATTTATTTGCTTTTTCGTCGAAAATAGTCTATAATAAACGAGAACAAAAAAAGTTTTGGAGGAACTATTATGCCTTTGGTAACTACTACCGAAATGTTCAAGAAAGCCTACGCGGGAAAATACGCGATTGGTGCTTTCAACGTAAACAACATGGAAATGATCCAAGCGATCGTGGAAGCGGCGAACGAAGAAAAATCGCCCGTAATCCTGCAAGTGTCCGCAGGTGCGAGAAAATACGCTAACCCCGTATATTTGAAACACCTTGTGCAAGCTGCAGTGGAAACGAACGATATTCCCGTTGCTATGCACCTTGACCACGGTGCAGATTTCGAGATCTGCAAAGCGTCTATCGACGGTGGCTTTACGTCCGTTATGATCGACGCGTCTTCGCACCCTTGGGAAGAAAATATCGCGATCACCAAGAAAGTCGTGGAATACGCACACGACCACGGCGTAGTCGTTGAAGCGGAGCTTGGTAAGCTCGCGGGTATCGAAGACGACGTAAACGTAGATGCGGCGGATGCGCAATTCACTTCTCCCGACGAAGTGGAAGAATTCGTGTCTAAAACGGGTATCGACTCGCTCGCAATCGCGATCGGCACGAGCCACGGCGCGTATAAATTCAA
>JAZOPU010000126.1:0-11465 GCA_045655705.1 Candidatus Scatosoma sp. | reverse complement strand
TGGTGGAGGTGGTGAGAGTTGAACTCACGTCTTACACGGCTACAAAAAAACTTTCTACATACTTATTTTATCTATTATTTCTTACGGCTACCACGCGGGTAAACACGCTTGTTAGCCTGCAGAAAGCTATATAATCTTTAAAAAACGCTTTCCGATTTTTTAGAGATTTTTCCGTCTGATTGACGCCGTGACCCCGTCCGACGGATAAGTCGGGCACGACGATTCGTTTAAAAACGAAGTTACGCTGCTAAAGCGTAGTTTGCATTATTATCTGCATTTATATTTAGGTGGAACGTTTTTACGCAGGTTCTCCTTCTGCGGTATGCTTATTTTCCTGCTCACCGGCAATCGAATCCGGTGCACCCCCGTATGAAATTGTCTATATTATTATACACTCCTTTTTTGATTTTTAAACTTATTTTCTCCAAGTAGACGGCGCAAACAACAAAAGCATAGGGAATATTTCCAATCTTCCCGCCAACATATTGAATATAAACACGATTTTTGAAAACACCGAATAAAACGCAAAATTACCCTCCGGTCCGACTGCGCCAAGCCCCGGGCCGATATTGTTAAACGTCGCCATTACCGCCGTGAAATTCGTCGTCATATCTTGACAGTCAAACGACACGAGCAATAAAGAAGCAATATAAATAGCAAGATACGCGATCAAATACCAACTAATCGATCGAACGACTTCGTGCTCGACAATCTTGCCGTCCATGGTAATTTTTTTAATTTGTTTCGGGCGCAACATACGTTTCATTTCGTGCGTCATGCCCTTGGAAAGAACCACCACGCGCGATACTTTAAAGCCACCGCCCGTCGAACCCGCGCACGCGCCGATAAACATAAGCAAAACGAGTAAACACTTGGAAAACGCGGGCCAAAGTTCGAAATTCGCCGTAGCAAAACCCGTTGTGGAAACAACCGAAGCCACTGAAAACGCCGAGTGTTTGATCGCTTCGCCAACCGAATACTCATAAAGCGCGCTTTCCGTAAAGCACAAATTGAGCGTGATCAGCGCAATTGCCGAAAATACAATCACGAAAAATACCCGCACTTCCGTGTTTAACGCTTCCTTTACCTTTCCGCAAAGAATGAGATAGTAGCTTGCAAAATTTACGGAAAAGAGTATCATAAACACGGTTACGGTTACCTGCGAATAGGTGGAATAGCTCGCAAAACCATCCCCCTTTATTGAAAAACCGCCCGTACCTGCCGTGGCGAACGCGGTTGTCAGCGCGTCGAAAACAGGCATATCGAACACGAGCATAATAAACTCAATCACCGTCAATGCGCCGTAGATTAAGTATAAAATACCCGCCGTCGAACGTACTTTGGGTACGAGTTTACTCACCGTCGGCCCGGGGCTTTCCGCTCTCATAAGATTGATATTTCTCCCCCCCGCAAGCGGTAAAAAGGCAAGAATGAACACGAGCACGCCCATACCGCCTACCCAGTGAGTAAAGCTACGCCACATCAGCATACATCTGGGAAGCGATTCAATCGCCTGTCCGCTCGAAAAAATCGTTGCGCCCGTCGTGGTAAAACCTGAAACCGTTTCAAACAGCGCGTCGATATACGAAGGAATACTATCCGAAATCCAAAAAGGCAAAGCGCCGAACAAACTCATTACAATCCAAGAAAGAGATACGATAATAAAACCTTCTTTTGCATAGATGGCGTTACTTTTTAATTTCCCGACGACGAGCAACCCGCCAAGAGCCAAACAAACGCCCAGGCAAAGCAAGAAATATTTGACCTGCTCTTCCCCATATATAAGTGCCGTGATGATGGGCACGAGAAAGAAACACGCCTCGAAAATAAGTATCCAACCAAGCATTCGCTTGATAATTTGAAAATTCATACTTTCGCTCCTTATTTCAATACGTCGGCAATATCGCTAATCCCGATAAGCTTGGAAACGACGACAACGGCGTCGCCCGCTAAAATAACGTCGTTACCGCGGGGAACGATCACTTCGTTTCCGCGCGTGATGGATGCAATCAAGACGTCTTTTTTAAATTTAAGCTTGCAAAGCGGAACACCCACGATCGGTGAGCCTTCGCGCACGATAAATTCAGACGCTTCTACCTTGTCGCGAATGATATTATACAGCGTTTCCACGTTACTGCCCGCTGTATTTTTACGACTGCGCACGTAACGCAAAATGATATCGGAAGTAATATTTTTAGGGCAAATGGTCGTGTCAAGATCAAGCTTTTCAAGCACGTTGTCATAATCCATACGCTTGATTTTCGTGATAACCTTTCCGCTACCTGCATCTTTTGCGTATACGGACATCAAAATGTTTTCTTCGTCTAAATCGGCAAGCGCTAAAAACGCCCCCGCCGTTTTAATGCCTTCTTCTTGCAAGAGTTCTCTATCCCGTGCGTTGCCGTGGATTACCGTCGTTTTATGCCACTGCGTGGAAAGCTCTTCGCAAAGTTTGAGATTTTTTTCGATAATTTTCAAAGAAATATTCGTTTTTTCCAAAATTTCGCAAATATAATGCGTGATCATTCCCCCGCCTACGATGATAGCGTCTTTAATGGAATTGCCTTTATATTCTATGCTACGGAAAAACTCGTTGGCGTTTTTTGGCGACGCGACGATAGTCACCACGTCGCGGTCTTGAAAGACAAAATCACCGTTGGCAATATACGCCTCTTCCCCGCGCTCGATCGTACAAACGAGAAGGTCGGCGCGGTACTTTATTACCATTTCTTTTACCGACATACCGATAAGCTTACTTTCCGCAGGCAAACGGAATTTAATAAGTTCCACCTTACCTTTTGCAAACGGCTCGATTTGAATTGCGGCAGGGAAACGCAACACGCGCGCGATTTCTTGCGCCGCTTCAAATTCGGGATTGATAACCATGGCAATATCCAGCTGTTCCTGCAAATACGCCGTTTCCGTGCGATAGGCAGGATCTCTTAAACGCGCAATCGTTTGACAGTTATTGCCTTCCTTTTTCGCCACCACGCAACACAAGAGATTGAGTTCGTCCGAATCGGTTACGGCAATGAGCAAATCCGCTCTATCAATCCCCGCTTCTTGTTGTACGGTATGGTTTGCGCCGTTGCCCACCACGCCCATAATATCACAACGCTCGGTGAGCGTGTGTACTTCTTCCGCTTTCGTATCGATCACGGTAACGTCGTTGCCGTCGCTATTAAGTTTTCTTGCAAGCGCTCTGCCTACGCGCCCACAGCCTACGATAATTACGTTCATAACAAATCCTTTATTTTTTCTTTGCTAATTTTTTTACGGAAGTACGGTGTTCTTCCCCTGCAAACAAACGGGAAAGATTTTTCCTATGCGCCCACCAAGTGAGCACGTTGATAGCAAATATAATCAAATACGTCGCTACCATATACGCGCTTGTCGAGAAAGCGTAGCGCAGTAAAAAGAATATCATTTGAATCACGCTAAAACCAGTAACGCCAAGGATCGAACCGAGCGAGCCCCATTCCGTCCACGCGATAAAAAACACGATACACCAAAGCAACGCAAACCCAATCAAAAGCCACCAAGCGTTTTCCGTGGCGATACACAGCCAAAACAAGCCCAGGGTAGAGGCGATCCCTTTTCCGCCTTTAAATTTCATCGTTACGGGGAAAATGTGCCCGATAATGACGAACAGTCCGCAAAAGTAACGGGAGAAGTCCGAAACCGCCACCGTTGTTCCCGCAAAGACGAAGTTTCTATATACGAAATACGACACAAGCGCGGGAATACCGCCCTTAAACGCGTCGCAAATAAAGGTGATCACGCCAATTTTTAACCCAAACTCACGGCTCATATTCATCGTGCCGGGGTTTCCGCTACCCATTTTCGTGATATCGCTTTTTTTCATTCGGGAAATGAGCAGGGCAAAATTGAAACAGCCGATAAAATAACAAACGACCGCCCAAATCAAAAACTGCCACCAGCTCTCCCCAAACACAAATTCTTTCATAAATTAGTCCTCGTCCTTTTTCTCCCGCACCGTGATACGGATAGGCGTACCAGAAAAATCATACGCACGGCGAATGGTGTTTTCCAAATACCGTTCATAGGAGAAATGCAACAATCTCTCGTCGTTGACGAACAGTGCAAACGTAGGCGGACAAACGCTCACCTGCGAGGAGAAGAACACGCGCATTCTTCTACCGAGATAAGAAGGCGGTTCTTGCAAACGCACAGCGTCGCCTATCAAATCGTTGAGCTCGCCCGTCGGCACGCGGAAGCTTGCGTGCGCATACGCTTCTTCCGCCGTGGCAAGAATTTTCTCCACGCGTTGTCCTGTCTTGGCAGAGATATATACGGACTTGTAATAGTCCATAAACTTCAAATCTTCTTTGAGCTTTGCTTCAAAGGTATTGACGGTGTGTGTGTCCTTTTCCACGAGATCCCATTTATTCATAACGATCACGGACGGTTTACCCTGCTCGTGCACGTAACCGATAATTTTTACGTCCTGCTCCGTCAATCCTTCGTTACTATCCACAACCAAAATACAAACGTCGCTTCTTCTAACGGCGTCGAACGCGCGCATATTGCTATAATATTCCACGTCGTCGTCTACGTTCTTTTTCTTTCTAATCCCCGCCGTGTCGATAATCGTATACGCCTTATCTCCACGGTAAAAAAGCGTGTCGATTGCGTCGCGCGTCGTACCCGCCATCGGGGTTACGATACTTCTTTCACTGCCCAAAAGCTTATTGACCAAGCTGGATTTTCCTGCGTTGGGTTTACCCACCACGGCAATTTTCAAAGACGGAACGATTTCCCCCGTGCCGTCGGGGAAATAGGTGATTGCTTCGTCTAAAACGTCGCCAATGCCCTGCGAATGTTCCGCGGAAACGGCAAACGGCTCGCCAAGCCCCAACGAATAAAACTCGAATATTTTTTCGGGAGAATAGTCGTCGATTTTATTCACGACCAAAATAACGGGTTTCTTGCTCCTGCGCAAAATGTCAGCCACGTCGTAATCGGACGGGTGCAAACCGTCCCTGCCGTCGGTGAAAAACAAAATTACGTCCGCCGTTTCAATCGCCACGTCCGCCTGTTTTTTAATCTCCCGCCACATTATATCTTCCGATTTGAGCTCCAAACCGCCCGTATCCACCATGGTGAAATGCTTATCCCGCCACGTTGCATCCGCATACAAACGATCGCGCGTAACCCCCGGTCTATCTTCGGTGATAGAGATTTTTCTGCCTGCTACTTTATTAAAAAACGTGCTTTTCCCCACGTTAGGACGCCCCACGAGCGCTATCAAAGGATTTGCCATATTACCTCCTCTTTTTTCCGTCCGTAGACAAAATGTCCACAAGTCCGTTTCCGCCGTCGCGGTTTACTCGAATGTTTTTAAAACCAAGTCTTTTCTTCATTTTTGCAAGCGTCATTCCGCACAGGAATACTTCTTCAAATTCTTTCATTGTGTTGCCAGCCAAAACGATCTCGTCAAAATTCCCGCCGTTTGCGCGGTAATTTTCAATCGCCTTGCAAATATCTTCGCCTGTGAGCAAGCCCGTACAAGTGACGGTATGCCCGAAAAAGTCGTTTTCCACCGCCAACACACTCGCCGTCAAGCCTGCAATTTTTTCATTGCACTTTTTTACAATCTCTTCGTTGACTTTCTTCGCGGAAACCCCGCTAATAAGTAGGGATTTCTTGGGTTTTTTAAGCTTTTGAGAAACTTCCGCAAGCGCGTTTTCCGTTTCTGCAATAAACTTGGACGTCATACCGATCCCGTTTTCAATTTGTTCAAACTCCCCGTAAAAGGACGGATTTTTAAACGTTCTCTCCGCTTTGACGAAATATTCGTCGGCAGGCAATAGAAAGTTGACTTTAAATTCCGCGTTCAGTCTATCCACCAAATCCAAAAGTTTTTCGCTGTACGTCTTATCCACGTCTTGGATTTCATACAAGCCCAAGCGGTATTTGGTAAGCCCCGTGGGCACAACCGCAAGATCTCGCACGGCGGGATAGTGTTTGAACAGCTCGCGCGCGGTTTTTTCCAGTTCTTCTCCGTCGTTCTCCCCGGGCACGATCACCGCTTGGCAATGCATTTGGATATTCGCTTTTGCAAGCGTTTCTATTTGCTTTGCAATTTTCCCCGCGTGGCGGTTACGAAGCAGTTTTACCCTTAAATCAGGGTTTGTCGTATGCACGGAAATATATAAAGGCGAAAGCTGTAAGCGGATAATTCTTTGCAAGCTTTCATTAGATAAGTTGGTGAGCGTTACGAAATTCCCGCAAGCGAAACTCATATTGTAATCGTCGTCTTTTACGTATAAGCTTTCCCGCATACCCTTGGGCATTTGATCAACGAAACAAAACACGCAACGATTATGACAGGTGCGGATATCGCAAACCTTGACAAACGCCAAGCCTAAATCTTCGCCCGCTTGCTTTTCCACCTGCAAATCTCTAATCTCGCCCGTGCGACGGTCTTTGATTTGCATAACAAAGCGTTCTTGCTCACTATAATATAAATAATCCAGCTCGTCTTCGCAAGGTAAATTATCGAAAGACAATATCTCGTCCCCGACTTCCACGCCAAGCGCCTTGGCGATCGTATTCCGTTTTACCTTTGTAATTTTCAACATACATAGTCATTATACCATTTTTTTTATAATTTGCAAAGAAAAAAAGGGGTATTTCCAAAAAATCCCCTTTTTCCGTTTTCCTTATTTTAAATCACACTGCATACACAACCGAGCCAATAAATCACTCGCCAAGTTGTATTTCCCCTTTTATCCGTTCATAATCCACGCTGAATTTAGCGCTTAATTTTTGCAATATTTCTAAAAATACGGGGGGCAGGGGTGCGTTGAACGTCATTTTCTCTCCGCTTTGCGGGTGGGTAAGCTCTAATCTCGCCGCGTGCAAAAGCTGTCCTTCCACACCAAGTTTTTGCTTTTTATAACCGTATACAAGATCTCCCGCTACGGGATGTCCTAAATGCTTGGCGTGCACGCGGATTTGGTGCGTTCTACCCGTTTGCAGGATAAATTTGCAAAGGGTGTATTCCGAGCCAAAGCGTTCCACTACTTCAAAGTCGGTGATGGCAATTTTACCCTTTCCATCTGGTAATACCGCCATTTTTAAGCGATCGGTTGGATGCCGTCCTATATCCGTAACCACTCGTCCGCTATCTGTTTTTAAATTTCCTTCCAAAAGCGCGAAATAAGTGCGGTGGCAGGTCTTGTTCGCAATTTGTCCAGCCAAAGACACGTGCGCCTTGTCGTTTTTCGCAACCACCAAAAGTCCCGTCGTGTCCTTATCAATACGGTGCACGATCCCAGGTCTTAACACCCCGCCAATCCCGCTCAAACTATCGAGCGCAAACAGCAACGCGTTCACGAGCGTACCGCTTTCGTTGCCGTTGCCAACGTGCACGGTCATACCTTTGGGTTTATTCACAACCGCCAAATCGTCGTCTTGATAGATAATATCTATCGGAATATTTTCCGCGCGCACGGCGTATTCGACGGCTTCGGGCACGGTAAGCTCCACACACGCGCCCGCTTTCACGTCCGCGCCCGCTTTTTTTACGATTTCACCGTTTACGCAAACGCACCCGTCCTCGATAAGTTTTTTAATCCGTGAACGGGTAAACTCGTCCGTTTGCTCGCTCAAAAAGGCGTCTAAGCGTTTATAACCGTTTTCCGCAATATAAAGCCGTTTATCCATTGACGCTTTTTTTCGCCTCTTTTTCCGTTTTTTTCTTTTCTTCCGCGTCCTGCGCTTCTTTCGCCAAAGCTTTATATTTTTCCCCTACGGGGAAGATCGCATCTTTGTCAAAAAAGAGTAAGGATAAGATAAAGAGCACCGCGCCACCCGAAATGAAGAAATCGGCAAAATTGCAAACGCCGAAATCCACGATTTTAAAATCCACGCGCACCATATCGCGCACACCGTCGCGAAAGCCCGTTGCCGTAGCAGGATCCCAAACTTGATAATATACCCTATCAATCAAATTGCCCACACCGCCTGCAACGATTAAAATGAGCGCAATGCGAAGTAGCGTACGGCGTTTGTCTATTTTAAAATAAACAACGGAAACGGCGAGCATAATGAGCGCCGTACCCACGACTATCGCTATCTTTCCTGCTTGCCCTGCGCCCGAAAACATACTAAACGCGATACCGCGGTTATATTCCATCGTCAGTTCGATAACCCCGGGGATAATCGCGATACTCTCGGGCGCGCTCGGCACGTTGCCAAAATATACGTCCGCCACGATCTTGGTGATTTGATCGATAAAGACGAGAATAGCAAAGAGCAACACGCCCCAAAGACGCGAGCCTTTGAGCGAATGCTTATTCTCCATATCCGTTCTCCTTTTTCGCCGCTTTCTTTCTAATACCGTCGATCATTTCCGTCTTTAACGTGTGTAACTTGTCCGAAAGGTCGACTTTATAAACCTGTGGCATATCCAAACGCAAATATTCTTCCCAGAACTTTGCAAGCTGACCTTTGGAAAACTCACGAATATCCGTAAGCTTGGGGAAATCATAAACGAGTTTTCCGTTTTTCACGATCGTGTGTTGCAATTCTTCCGCGCAGAAATTTTCCACTTCGTGCGTTTTCCAAGTTTCCACAGGATGGAAAATCGTCAAAGGCTTGCTATCGTCCACCGTTTCGTCTTTGAGCGTGATAAGATCGGCGATCGCCATTCCATTTTCGCGATCGTATAAGCGGTATAATTTCTTAAAGGACGGGTTGGTGATTTTCGCCGTATTATCCGAAAGCTTGATCTTGGGCGTAACGTTGCCGTTTTCGTCTAACACCGCCGCAAGCTTATACACACCGCCAAGAGCGGGCAGGTCTTCGGAAGTGATTAAACGCGTACCTACCCCCCACGAACCGATCTTTGCTCCCTGCTGAATAAGGGAATTGATCGAGCGTTCATCTAAGTCCCCCGACACGCAAACAATCGCTTCGGGGAAGCCCGCTTCGTCTAACATTTTACGCGCTTTTTTGGACAAATACGCCAAGTCGCCGCTATCCAATCTCACACCTTTGGGTTTATGTCCTTGGGCTTTTAATTCTTTGAATACCTTAATTGCGTTGGGAATACCGCTACGGAGCGTGTCGTAGGTATCGACGAGCAACAAACAGTTATCGGGATACGCCTGCGCATACGCCTTGAACGCTTCGTATTCGTTTGGATAGTCCATTACCCAGCTATGCGCCATCGTACCTGCAACGGGCACGTTAAACATTTGCCCTGCAATGACGTTGGACGTCGAAGAGCAACCGCCGATAATCGCTGCACGCGCGCCGTAGATACCCGCATCCGGTGCTTGCGCACGGCGTAAACCAAACTCCATCACAACGCCTTGTCCCGCCGTTGCGCGACAAATCTTCGACGATTTCGTTGCAATCAGCGTTTGGTGATTGATAATATTGAGTAGCGCGGTTTCTGCAAACTGCGCTTGGATAAGCGGTGCTTTCACCGTCAAAATAGGCTCACCAGGGAATACAGGCTCGCCTTCGCGCACAGCGTAGACGTCGCCCGTGAATTTCATATTTTTAAGATAGTCAAGGAAATCTTCGCTAAATAAGTTCAGCGAACGAAGATACGCAATATCTTCTTCGTCGAAATGCCAGTTTAAAAGATAATCCATTGCCTGTTCAAGCCCTGCGGCAACTGAATAGGTGATGAGCGCGTTTTTTCGGAAAAACAGGTCGAAAACCACTTCTTCTTCGTGCTTGTTTTGTCTATAAAAGCCATAACCCATCGTCAGTTGATATAAATCGGTAAGTAAGGTTAAATTTCTCATTCTTCTATCTCCTTGGTTTCTTCTTCCGTTTGTTGTATTTTCTCTTGCGGGTATTTTTTATAAAGCCATTCCACAAGAAAGATAAGCCCTACACCCGCAACCACCATAATAATCGACCAAAACTGCGACGGCGAAATTCCGCCCACGAGCGCACCGCGCGAATCGTCGCGCAAGAACTCGATACAAAAACGGAATATACCATAGCAAATCAAATACACGGACATATTATGCTTGAAATCCTTTTTCATAAGCAAATAAAAACATATCGCGAACAGTATGAATAAAAACGCCGCTTCGTATAACTGCGTTGCGTGCACGGGGTGGGGAAGATCGGGAAACTGTACGCCCAAAAAGCTATCCGTTTCCTTGCCGTAGCAACAGCCCGCGAAAAAGCAACCCACGCGCCCGAACGCGTGCGCAATTAAAATGGCGCACGGGGGCATGGACAAAACTTGGAAAAGCTTGGTTTTAAAACGTTTTCTAAGGATCGCGTACACGATTAAAAAGCACGCCACACCGCCGATCAAACCGCCGATAAAGGTGATACTGCCGTCGAGATTAAATCCTGCTTTGGGGTTTTCGATATAATCATACGTCGCTTGAAAGAGCGCCGCCGCCCCAAAACCCACGATAATCGAAGCAATCGCGTTATAAAAAATAAAATCAATAAATTTTTCTTCTATGTTTTTCTTCTTGCCGTAATAAAAAATCACGCCAAAGCAAGCGAGTATGCCGATACCGATCATAAGCCCGTACATATAGAAAAGACCAAATATTTTATCGGGTAACATAATAACTCCTTATTTTTGCTTTATTTTCCTTATTATTATAGCACACGAAAAAAAAATCGTCAACAACCCGCGACGATTTTTTTAATATTTCACACAATTATCCGCAAAGGCTTTACTTTCACCAAGAGTGGCAACACAACGACGGTAAGCGCGCTGTTGACGACGGAATTCCATACCTGTCCTTGCGCGAACAACCGCATGACAAGACATTCCCGATAGGTCATACTCTTATACCAAACTTTATTGAGATACAAAGTCGTGATCCCGCAGGTGCAAACGATAAAGATCGCCAAACAACCCAAAATCAAATAGAAGGACAAGTATTTTTTCGCCTTGGGCAGCAGTAAGCACAGCGCGATCAAAAACGCCATCAAGCCCGTTGCTATGCCTATCCACGGGGAATATTCCCCGAACGGGTGAAGGAAGAACCCAATCATGTCCCCCAAAAAACAACAGCAAAACCCCGAAACCGCACCCAAGTACAAGCCCGCAAACGCGGCGATAAAAATCGTGAGCGAAAATTGAATACCGCCGAACTTGATTTCCAAGGCGTTCACGACCACGGTGAGCGCGGTCATTACGGCGATATACGCCACCTTGTGGCTCTTGTTTTTTTCTTTGAGCGTGCGGGAAAACAACAACCGTTTCCACCAAGGCATTTTTTGCCCGTTTTCTTTTGTGTTTTGCATAATAAAAAACCTCCTTTTGAGAGGTCCGCGAGCTATTGGGCGTTATCTTCGCCCCGTTTTTAGCGGACGCGCCCCTGCACCGCAGAAAACTTCTTTCCTGTTTTCTTTCGTTCGCCGACAACGTCCCGTTCGGCGACACTTTACGCGCAAAAGGCTACTCTTGTGTATCTATTATATACCCCTACGTTCAAAAAAGC
>JAZOPU010000125.1:0-1640 GCA_045655705.1 Candidatus Scatosoma sp. | reverse complement strand
TAAGCGCAAAGCCCGAAAGGTATCTTTCCGTTGCGCCGTTTGTTTCTTTTTCGCCGTAAAGCAGGAACAGATAATAAGTTACGGGCATATTTTCAAGCTTGGTGGAGAACGTCCAAACTTCGGGGCTTAACTCTTTGATTTGAACCGTTTTACCCTTAAAGCGTGCGTAGATATCGCCCTGCAAGTTGGACGGACCGATTTCCAGCGCTTCAAATTCTCCGCCCATTGCCCATTTGCCCATAAGAGAGTTGACAGGGTAGAGCTTTTTGCCGTTCCATTCGTAGTAGCCGTTTTGTTCGTCAAATTCCGAAAGGGCATAAGATTGTTTGGTTGTTTCTTCATTTACGGTATATTCACCAGCACCCACGTTACCTTTGCCGTTGAACGTGTAAACGTCGCCTTGCGCGAACGTTTTTTCGTCAAAGACCACGAACACACCGCCGTGTTTTGCCAAATCGTCTACTTCCTTAAAAGTTTCAGTGACGTTCGTTTCTGCGCTCGTAATCGTTACGGTGTTTTGTTCAAACTTGATAATATACGTTTTACCATTCAAGGCAAACTTGCCTTCGTTTGTCTCGGGATCGACGGTGTAGGGTACTTTTTCGCCGTTAATTTCCAGCCAACCGCTATACGCGCCAGCAAAATAACCACCGCCGTTGAACGTGATCGTGCCTTCGGCGATCGTGCCGTTCGTCACCCAATCGCCCTTGTAGACGTCGAGCTGGTATAAGCTGAAATCACTATACCCCGTTGTGAGCGAGGTGTGGTCGGTAATCACGGAAACGAGCGTTCTGTTTTGCGTGTCGGGTTTGAAATATCCGAACGCTGTTTTGTAATCACTGCCATTTTGCTCGTATACGTAGTAGAGCATATAATATCCGCTTGTTTTTGCCTTTTCGCATACAAGCTCGTAAACCGTGCCGTCGCCGTAGGTGAGCGTTGCGTCATTATTTATGGAAGAAAAGGAAAGCGTTGCATTTAATACGGGATCGTACCAACTACCGTTCATGGAGTTGTTTTTTACTCTATTCTCTTCTTCAACTTTGGTAATCTCTTCTACCGTGTCGGACGTCTTTGTGGCTTTGAAGCTCTTACCCGCTTTCGTGAAATACAAGCCGTCGTAGAAATCAATACCATTTTGCGTTTTCACGCCCTCGAAATAGTAAGCGTTATAACGGTTCATATCGAAATTGGCATCTTCGTTCACGCTCAATTCGGGATCGACTGCGCCCGTATAGAACTTGGCAAAGGTCGCGCCTTCGATAAGCAACGTTTCGCCGTCGAACTGATAAGGGATTTCAATTATTGTTTCACCATCGTTATATGTTGCATAACCTTCACTATCAAGCGTAAGTGTTATTTCGCCATTTGCAAGTGAGTACGTGCCCACGACAGGCGTGTAATTAGCAAAGCCTACGTACAAATTCACGTCGCGCGTGGAAAGATACGCATACGGCACGGGCTTAGTACAAGCTTGGTCGAAATAGTAGCCATACGAACGGTAGCCCGCGTTATCCGCCTGTTGGTAAAGGGGGATAGAGCCGTTGTTGAACGCCGTCATAATCGTTTCATAGCCGTCTTTATACGAATATTGCATAGACGTAGCGTTATTCACTTTGATCGTAACGCCTTGCGCTTTG
>JAZOPU010000124.1:0-1239 GCA_045655705.1 Candidatus Scatosoma sp. | reverse complement strand
AACGTGTAGGAATGGGGAATGTTTTCGCACATACCCAAAACTACGTCGATTTTTGGCAGGGCGGATTTGAAATCGTGCACGTAGATATACCCGACCGCTTCGTAAAGCTGATAATCCACTTCCTGAATAGCGGTGTGCGGTAACCAAATTTGTAACGTTTTTTTCTTCTCTTCCCAAAACGTTTGCACCGCCGTGCCGTCTTCATAGGTCGCTTGCCCCGATTCCGTTTTATCGTATAATGCGCGTAGCGTTTGGTCAAAGAGCGTAAACGTCCTATTTACGTAAACGAATTCAAAACAGCAAACGCCAAAAAGTAACCCCAGCGCAATCACAATACTTGCAATCGTTCTAATCATAATTTCTCCTTACCAAACCTGTTCTTTCCAACCAAGCGAAAACGCTTTGTATTTTTCGCCCTTTTTTTGCAGGTATACGTTCCCGTTCCCGTCTACGGTCATAACGAGCACTTTTTCTATTTCGTCACAACCCTGCTTCGCTAAAATATCCAAAAAATACTCCCGAGCTTTCCCCGTGCGCTGGACGTTCGTATCGTCGAATTTGCCTTCGTCGACGATCACGAGCGGGAGTGAGTTTTGGATTTGTTCATAGTTGGGTTTGGGTAGAGCGGAAAAAATACCTTCCGACTCATAAATAGCGTATTCCACGGCTTCGAGCGCGAAATATCCTTTTGAGCGCAAACTTTCAATAAGGTCGGATACGTCGAGATTGTTGGCTTTGAGCTGAGTGTCGTCGATACCGTCTTTGTTTAAAAGTATGCTCGGCGAACCGCTAATGACGGTTTTTGCTTTGCGGAAATTTAAATCGAGAATACAAAGTATTTGGTGCAAAAGATAAATGGTTACAATCGCTACTATCCCGTAGATAAGCGGAACGGACGGATCGCCCATGGGAATACACGCAAGCTCGGAAATAATCAGCGTTATGACCAGCTCGTAAGGTTGCATTTCCCCGATTTGCCGTTTGCCCATAAGTCGCATAATAATAAACGTGGCGATAAAAATAATAATCGTGCGGATAAAAACAAGTCCCATATCATAAGTTTTTGTAAAAATCAATAAGTTATGCTTTCAAACGCTTGCTTTTTTGAACGTAGGGGTATATAATAGATACACAAGAGTAGCCTTTTGCGCGTAAAGTGTCGCCGAACGGGACGTTGTCGGCGAACGAAAGAAAACAGGAAAGAAGTTTTCTGCGGTGCAGGGGCGCGTCCGCTAAAAA
>JAZOPU010000123.1:0-13075 GCA_045655705.1 Candidatus Scatosoma sp. | reverse complement strand
CTCCAGTATAAATAAACCCAATCCCGCCTACCCGTACCCCGTCGCCAGGTCGAACGTTTGTTTGGATCATTGTTAAAACTTTATCAATATCGTTAAATTTATAACTATTATTGCGGAACACGTTTTCGCGGTTTATAATATACTTACTTATATTATATAAGGGGTTTCACCATGGTTTTAGTTGTTGATCGCGTAAATTCTAAAACGTACGAAGGGACTAACGGGCGTGCGGTACTAACACGTAATTTTGGTAACAAAGACCGTGTCGATAAATGGTCGGTATTAGTATCGACGGGCGGCACATGCAGGTATTTAGCGCGTAGGGCAGATTTCAACACGGCTATTTCATTAGCGAAAGAAGCAATAAAATAATATAAGGGGGTTCTACCATGAACAAGAAGTATTCAGATTTCGCACCAAACCAACGGTTTACCGTCGAAGCGGTAGCTGTACGCAAACGCGAACACGAACGCGCGCTAATGACAGAAGTTATCGACGCGTGCGAACGCGCGTTAGCAGACTACGACGAAGAACGCATTATCAAGAAGTGCGTCAGACGCGGTAACAAAGCAAACGCGCACCCGATCGCACGGGCGCGTAAACTGTGCAACGCGGCAGTCCAACGTGTTATTGCGTCGCGTCCGTTCGTTACGGACTCTAACGAATGGGTATACAATCAGACGATTGTTGTTTTAATGGGACGTTTTGACAACGTAAGAACCGAACTACAGAAAAGGGGGTATGTATCATGAGTAGCGCTATTGTTTTTGCATGGTGCGTGGTGATCGTCTGCGGGTCTGCTATTGGGTCGTTTTATCTGGGCAGGCACTGGGGTTACGATGAAGGGTACGACGACGCGTTAGACGACGTCGAAGATCTGTTAAAAGGGGACGGTTATAATGAGTGATCAGCTTAAAGATTCGGACTTTAACCGAATGGCACGTAGGCGGTTAACGCCCGACGAATTAAAGGCGGTTAGGAAATTGTGGTATCGTCCGCATACCGACGCCATCGAACTAATTAACGATATTATCCGTATCGAAAAATTATGTATTATGGGGGTGCGCAAAGTGTACGAAGTGACGATTAGAAGTAAAGCGGGGTGTTTCGCGGCAAAACAACCCGATAATATGGTTTCCGTGTTTGACACGTTACACGACGCCGTAGACTGGATATCAAACACGATTCGGCTTTTGGCGCGTGAAAGCGGGGGTCTTCACTACGACGTAGCGGTCGTGCTGGAAATCGACGCGTCGGAAAAGGGGTGGTAAAATGGCACGATTAAAAGACCCGTCAGCTTACAGTCCGTCATATCGTCGGTTAAAAGAAGTTTACGGGGGCGACGAACGCGCGATTCGCGCAGAATACCGACGCGTGTATGATATCGTGCGGAAACGCTACAAACGTGCGGTTGCGGCAGGTTTCGGGCGTCGGCAGGTCACATTAAACATGGGCGATCTGAAACCGATCAGCGCTATTGAATCAAACCGCGAATTGGCGCGAAATCTGGCGAACGCGTACCATTATATAACTGCTGAAACGTACAGTCTGAAGGGTCAGCGGGCGGCGCGCGAAAAAGCGCTGGAAACGATGATCGAACGCAAAAAGGTTTACAAAGACGACGCCAGCATAGCAGATATAGACCTGCTTATGAAGTTAGCGCGCAAACGCGGTATGTTGGAAGAATACGGGAGCGATACCGTTTTAGAGGAATACCGAAGACGCCAGAAAAGCGAACGCAAAAAATCGGTCGGTATGTCAGCGCGAACCGCCCGTCGAACATTGCAACAGTTAGATGAAGAAATGAAAGTGCGAAAACTGTTTCAAGGGTCGCGCGACAAATTATCGGAACTGGCGGACGCCATAAGGGGCACACAGGAAATCTAACCATGATCAGTTGGCAATTGATCGACAATCAAGAGTTTACCAGAAAGGCACGCGCCCGCGGGCGCGTGCCCGCGGGTCACGATCGGCGCTACGTCGAACAGATTGGGGCGTTTGATATCGAAACCACGACGGTCTGGACGCGTGAAATAATCGACGCCCGACCCGACAGAACCGACGTGCATTTTACCCCGCACGCGGTCATGTACGTGTGGCAATTTGCCATAAACGATACGGTCTATTACGGCAGAACGTGGGACGAATTTAAAGAGTTTTTGCGGCATCTGTCACGGCGTCTTCCGTCGGGTCATCGTCTTTTAACGTTCGTCCACAACCTAAGTTTTGAGTACGTCTTTTTATCGGGCGTATTTGACATACCCCGCGACGCGCTTTTCCCGATCGAACCACGAAAGATACTACGGTTCGACCTAACGGACTTTTTAGAGTTGCGTTGTTCTTACTTATTAACAAATAGGGGTTTGGCGCAATTTCTAAAGGCCGAAGGCGTCGAAGCGCAAAAAGGCGAAATGGATTATCGAGTTAAGCGGTTTCCATGGACGAAGCTAACGGCAGAAGAACTATCATACTGTGAACGCGACGTGTTGGGACTGACGCAGGCAATCCGGCACAGGTTAAAGGAAACGGGCGATACGGTTTATACGCTACCGTTTACGTCGACGGGCTACGTTCGCAGGCTGGCTAAAAAGGCGATGTTATCGGAACGCCGTCACGACGATTACACGGCAGACAAATACTCTGTGTACGTGCGTCTGCGTCACGCGTTCCGCGGGGGAAACACGCACGCGTCGCGGTATTGGGTCGCGCTGGGCGCAGTCAAAGACGACGTATACGGCGACGATTTTGCCAGCGCATACCCCGCCCAGATATGCGACAAACTGTACCCAGACAGACCTTTTACAGAAATACCCGCGTTCGCTTATGGGCGCGACGGCACGCACGAAGACTATATAAGGGGGTTGATCGACCGTAACTACGCCGTATTAATGACGATCACGTTAACGGATGTGAAAGTAGACGACGCCCAACACGTACCGTACATACCGTTAGACAAATGCTACTATTGTTATAATGGTGCAATCGACAACGGGCGCGTTCTTCGGTCCGATCGTCTTTCGATCACCATAACCGACGTCGATTTCGGTATAATCGACAGTATGTATACGTGGGAAGATTTGGAATTGACATATTGTGCGACCAGCGGGTACGCACCATTACCAAAGGCATACGTAGATTTAACACGCGAATTTTTCCGACGGAAAACCGCGTTAAAAGGCGTCAACGAATACGAATACGCCAGAAGCAAAGAACTGTTAAACGCGTTGTACGGCATGATGGCGCAAGACCCGCTACGGGCAGTCATTGACTACGACGAAGACGGTTTATTAGAAGAACACGCGCCAGAAGACCCAAAAGAAGCATACGAAAAGGGCGCGAAAAAGTGTTTCATGCCGTATAGTTGGGGGGTTTGGTTAACTGCGCATTGTCGTACGGACTTACAAAAGGCAATCGACGCGTGCGGCGACGATTTTCTTTATTGCGACACAGACAGTGTAAAGCACTTGCAAAGTGATAAAGGATTGGGTTATATTTTCAAAGGGGACAGTTACGAAGCAATAGACCCCGCTGGAAAACCGCATAGAATGGGCGTTATGGAACGCGACACGCACTATACCGAGTTTGCGTCTTTGGGCGCTAAAAAGTACGTCGTGCGGTATGCCGACGATATGGGCAAAAAGGCGGGCAAACTTGAAATAACGATCGCGGGCGTGGGAAAGATACAGGGTTCGGCAGAACTGGAAAAAGCAGGCGGCATAGACGCGTTCAAAGAGGGGTTTGTCTTCCATCAAAGCGGTATAGACGCGTTTTATAATGACTATGATTGCTTTAGTTATCTGCCCGAACGCGGACGACATCTACTGATAACGCGTAACGTGGCGTTAGTGCAGGGGCGTTACACGCTGGGTGTATCGAAGACGTATCGTGAATTGTTGGACGATATCAACGCAGGCCGCGAAACGGTTATAGACCCGTTCGACCTGCCGTTAGATTAAGACTAATCAGCGACGCAAACGACTTGCAAGCGTTTTCGTCGTAGATTGCTGGGAAGTCCTTGGCTGAATGCGGGATGGACGTATTCGAGGGAGTGTACACACTTCCCAGCTTATAAATAAGACAGCGGGAAAGACCGTAGAAAGGAAAACCACAAATGGCAGAACGTAAGTACAGCGGAACGAAAAAGGAAGCTAAAAAGAAGGATTATTCCTTACAGATCGAAACGCGCGGGGGCGACACAATGCCCGTAGACGTGCGTTTCTACGAAGTAAGAAACGGCAGAATGGGGTTTAGTCTGACGGTTTTTAAGGAACTGGCAATCGAGGGCGGTTCTGTCGTCGACGGTAAAAACGGGTTGTTTGTTTCCATGCCCAGTTACAAGGGCACAGACGGGAAATATTACGATTACGTGTTTCCGGTTTCGGCAGAAACCCGCGAAAGTTTGTATTCACAGCTTACGAAATTGGCGGGTGACCTATGGGACGAAATGTAATCGAATATACCGACAAAGGGTATATCAATATGCGGGCGCTCTTGAATAAAGAGCGCCTGCCGTATATTTGGATAACCGGCGCGCGCGGGTGCGGCAAAACATACGGCGCGATAGACTATTTATTGCATCGTCCCTGTATGCCGTTTATCTTAATGCGACGCACCAAGACGCAGGCAGAGTTTGCGGGGTCTATCGACGCGACCCCGCTAAAAAAGAACCTGCGCGAAGGACAGGAACTAAAAGACAACCCGACCAAAACAAAGGGACTGTACAGAATCGACGTTTTACAAGACGGTGAATTATATAACTGGGTGTACGTCGTCGGTTTATCCGGCGTCGCGTCCATGCGCGGTATCGACCTAACACAATGTGATTTCGTGCTGTACGATGAATTTATTAAAGAGCCGCACGAACGCCCGATACGAAGCGAATTTTTAGCGTGGTCTAATGCTATGGAAACGTTTGGGCGAAACCGATCCTTGGAAGGACTGCCGCCTTTACGAATGATCGCGTTGTCAAACGCACTCGACCTATCCAACCCTTATTATGAAGGGTTGGGCATCGTCGACAAAGTGTTTCGTATGACAGGTGACGTGTGGCGTGACCCGTCGCGGGGTATCGCAGTCTATCGCCCAGATTCGACCGAGTTTATTAATAGGAAGAAACAGACGTCGTTATATAAGCTGAACAACGCAGACGAAACGTTAGGGAATGACTGGCCGTCGCTCGATTTATCGTACGTAAAAAGTATGTCACTAAAGGCCGCGTCGCCTATTTGCCGTATTAACGACGTTATATTCTTCCGCGTCGGGGGGAGTGTATACGCGTCTGCGACCGCAAGACCCGCAGGCGTTCCCGCGTACGATTTGACAGACGCGGTAGACCGTGCCGCAGTACACAGGGAACGACAGCCCGTTATTTCTGCGTTATTTCACCGCAACGTCTGGTTCGAAGACGTAGGAACGCTATTAAAATGCCGTCGGTTGATCGACGATTTATAACAGGGGTCGAAAGACCCTTGTTTTTTATATGGTTATATGTTAAATTATTAACAAGCGGGGACGCACCAACGCGACCGACGGAATCGGGGTAAGGGTGGCGACCCGAAGACGTCCCCGCTATTTTAATAGGGGGTGCTACCATGGGTGAAATAACAACGTTGATCGGAACACTGGGATTTCCTATCGTAATGTGTCTGCTGATGTATCGGCAGACCGAAAAGCAGAACGACCGTTTAGACGCGCAGAGCGCGAAGACAACCGAAGCTATTAACAAATTGGAACAGGCTATTATTGTATTAACGGAACGTTTAACAGGGGGCGGTTATGGTGCATCAGATAAAACTAATAATTGACGGCAAAGAAGTTTACAGCGGGGCGGTATTAGACGATCAGAAACCAGCGGACTACGGCGAAAAGATATTCGACGGTTTCGACGCAAATAGAAACGTTTTGGAATACGACGGCATCGTTGGCGAAATCCAAACATGGTATTACGGATATGTATCAAAAACGCCGTGGTGCGCGTCATCGCTTTCGTTCTTCGCTAATAAGGCGGGGTGTCTGAAGGCGATCGGGGGGAAGAACGAAAACGTATACGAAATGGCGCAGGCGTGCAAAAAAGCCGCGAAGGAAGGTTACGGCGAATACTACGAAGGGGCGGCAATACCCGAACGCGTGCCGCAGTACGCGATCTGCTTTTTTGTCTGGTCTGGCGAATTTAAAGCGGATAACCCGAAAAAGCACGTTTGCATGGCTGAGTTTGCATCATCGGGCGACACGCTGTACTGCATCGGGGGCAACCAGTCTGACAAAATCTGCACGAAGGAATATTCCCGCGATTGTCTGCGGGCAATATATATTATAAGGAAGGGTGACGAAAAATGAAAAGCGAAGACGTTTTAAAGCTGATCGGGGCGGGATTTTCCGCGGACGAAATACGCGAACTTATGACGACGGACGAAGTAACGCCGCGTCAGAAGGTCGAACCGAAGGTGACACCAAATGCGACACCAAAGGCCGAGCCGAAGGCAGAACCGAAGGCCGAGCCGAAGGCAGAACCGAAAACAGAACCGCCCGAAGAACCGAAGGACGACAAAGCAGACAAAATTCTGTCTGCCATTGATCGTTTAACGGGCACTATCACTACGTATATGGTTACGGCGACAGGGCGTATAACGCCGGACGAAACCACGACCGTAGACGATATTTTGGCAAAAATTCTTAATCCTAATGAGGGGGTGTAGTTATGGCAATTAATGACATGGGTATTGAACAGCTTTCAACAGTCCTCAATAGCATCGTTGCGCAGGCCGCGGGAACTGCGGCGCTGTCTAATACCGATACGTCGTCTTTTGTAAGCGTGGCGCGTATCGGATTACAGACGGGCTATGACAAACTTGCGACCGCTATTTCGCAGGTGTTAAGCAAAACAATTTTTAGTTATCGCCCGTACTATCGCAAATTACAGGTGATGGAATGGGACGAAGCGCGATACGGCAATAATATTAGGAAACTTAATATTATTGATGAACCGTTTGTTGACGACGACAGAATTAAACTTGTTAACGGGTCTTCTATCGACCCGTGGACGGTCAAGAAACCCAGCATCGTAACGACGAACTATTACGGTCAGAATCTGTACGAAAAGTGGGTCACCATTTACCGCGATCAGCTTGACGTGGCGTTTAGTAGCCCAGCAGAATTTGGGCAGTTTTTGTCCATGGTCATGGGTAACGCGTCTGATATGCTGGAACAGGCGTACGAAGAAACCGCACGCGCCACGCTGGTCAACTTAATCGGGGGTACTGCGTGTACGGGCGTCACTTCGCAGATTGTACACTTAGTAACGGAATACAACGTCGCTACGGGTCAGTCCGGTGTTACGTTGTCGCAGTTACTTGCGCCCGATAAATTTGCGGACTTTGCACGCTGGATTTTCGCACGTATTAAGACTGCGTCTAAGGCGATGGAAAACAGAACTACCCTTTTCCATCAGAACCCGACGACCGCTACGCCCGTGGCGGGAAACATCAGCAGACATACGCCCGTGAAAGACCAGCGGTTAGTGCTTTTCGAGCCGTTCTTTAATAGGGTCAGCACGAACGTTCTTTCTGTGTCGTTTAACGACGATTACTTAAAAACCATCCCGTATGAAGGGGTCAGTTTCTGGCAGTCTATGCAGACGCCCGAATCGATCAACATTAAAGCGGGTTATGTTGATACCGCGGGCGACCCTAAGAGCGCAAACTTTAGCTCTGATATCATTCTGGGTGTCCTGTTTGATCGTGACGCCGCAGGTTATGTGCCCGTAAATAAGTGGTCTGCAACGAGTCCTTTCAATCCGGCTGGGGGCTATTACAACCAGTATTATCACACGACCGCTAAATACGTATGCGACAATTTTGAGAATTGTGTCATTTTTGCGCTTGATTAATAGGGGGTTGGGGCGTGACTATCAATTTTTATACTTTTGCAAAAGAATTGAATAGTACCGCCCGACCCGCAGACGCGGGGCGTTCGTACGACGTCGAAATAAAAGAGGGGTCCGGGGTTCTTCGCCCGTATATTCGAATCAAATATACGGGCGGGTCGCCCGCAGTTTGGAATTATGCGTATATTCCCGCGTTCGGTCGGTACTATTATATAGGCGAATGGACGTATAACGAGAGGCAATGGTCGGCGACGTTGACGGTTGATTACATGGCGTCGTGGCGCGATCAAATCGGGGCGTCGTCGCAGTATGTCACGCGGTCGGCGTCGGAATATGACGGCGACGTTATCGACGGTTTGTACCCCGCTACGGCAGTACCGACGGTTGAAAACCAAGCGTCGCCGTTCTGGGCTGTCCCGTCTGATTTCCGTGACCAGACGTTAGTTATTGCGACCATGGGGCGCAGAGGATGGCAAGAATACTATTTGGTTTCGGGGTTTCAATACGCGGCGATCGCGTCGCAGGTGTTCGCGTCTAATTTCTGGGACGGTTACCAGTTTGGCGACGTGACGGGCGAAATCGTTAAGGCGATGAAACAACCCGAAAACAACGTCGTAAACGTTACATGGTTGCCCGTTGCATGGTCTACCGTATCAAGTGCGGGCGCGACCGTTTCGGGGTTTGATTTTGGGTATTATGAGATTGCGGGCACGTACCAGACGATCAGTCCAAACGAAACCGTAACGTTTAGCCGAACGATCGCGTTTCATGATCACCCGGACGCGGCGACCCGCGGGCGGTATGTTGCGTCGAACGCGTATACGTCGCGCGAAGTTTTTATACCCGCGGTCGGACAAATTGCGCTTGATTCGGATAAACTGATTGGTTATAGCGGTCTGCGGGTGGACGTTACGTTAAATCTGGCGTCGGGGTCTGCGTCGTTTGCGCTGTACGCAGATAATAACGGTACGGGGAAAAGAATAACGACGGTTGATACGATGGCGGGCGTCGGTTTCGGGTACGGAACGTCACGCGCTGACGTGCTGGGAGTGCTGTCTGCGGCGTTTAATACGGCGTCTGCGGCGTCTTCTGATAATGCCGCGGGTGCTATATCGGGTATTATTGACGGGTTAAAATGCGCGATGCCGAAACAAACTATCATGAATAGTAGCGGTTCGATTGGGTCTTTTTTAATGCCTATGGTGCTAACCGAAACGTTTTACCGCCAAACCGAAATGGACAACGTCGGAAAAGGTCGCCCGCTATGCAAAACGCGAACGATCAGCACGCAGGCGGGCTACGTGCGTTGTGAAAACGTGCATCTGTCATTACCCGCGACCAAAGAGGAAATAGCGGGGGTAACTGCTACGATGGAAGGGGGTTTTTTCTATGAATAGCCCGTATAGCTTCAGCGAAATAAACATGTACAACAGCGTTTTTGCGCCCAGTACGGTACACGTCAAAAATACGGGGTTAGCGCGCTTCTTTAAGCGGTATTTGCTACAGGAAGCGATGTCAGTATTTAAGTTTACGTTGCCTGCTAACTGGGAAAAGAACTACGTTCTTTACGTGCTGTATACGATGGGGTACATATCGGTTATCAAAACTGATAAATTCGGTATTATACCCCAACATTGCACGCTGGGCGGGTATACGGTACAGTACCAGCCGTTTTATACGGTTGTTACTAACCCGCTTTTGGACGGCGTGCAGAATCTGCGTATCGGGGTAAATACGGAACTGATCAAATTACAACCCGATTATTGCGGGTTGTATGATATCGTGGATTATTACGGCGATCTTCTGGCGTTGTGCGCAGAAACTGCCGCGGGGAACGTGCTTAATTCGAAGTTATCGTACGTGTTCGCGGCTGAGAACAAAGCGCAGGCCGAAAGTTTGAAGAAGTTATACGACAACGTCGCCAGCGGCGAACCTGCGCAGTTTGTTGACAAAAACATGCGCGACGACGGGGGCGCGTTACCTGTAGCGTTACTTCAAACGAATGTAGGACAAAATTTCATAGCCGATAGGGTTCTTGATGCTATGCGCATGATTAGAAACGCGTTTCTGACTGATATTGGTATAGACAACGTAAACATTAATAAACAGTCTGGCGTTTCTGCGTCAGAAGTTAGTGCCAATGATAACGAAACACGGGCAAAGGTTTCTATTTGGTTCGATTCGATAACCGAATCAATGGAAAAAGTGCGGGCGATGTTTGGAATACCCGAAACGGAATTGCGGGTCGAATGGCGCGTAAAACGGAAATCAGAAGGGGGTGCGGAAAATGGCAACGCTGACGATTCGAACGCTGTATGAGTACGACAACACGATTTTCGACGGTCTGCGTTTGCCTACGGTAAATGACGTTGACCCGTCGCTTACGGTTTCCCCCGTCGCGTTTAAGATGGACAAAGACGTTCTGATAAAGAAAATCATTTTCGACACGTTGGGTTTGTCCGTAGCATACCCCGCAACAGACGACATGAAAGACGCCATAAAAACATGGTCTGACACGTCGTTTGAAACGTGGCGCAGGCTGTACGCGGCATGGGTGCTTCAATATAACCCGATTTGGAACGTGGACGGCGAAGAAACGTTAACGCACGAAGGCGGGTTTGAAAGCCACAACGACGCGACGAACAAACACGACGTAACGGGTTACGACACGACGACGTATAGCGCAGATACACGGGACACGGGCGACGGGAACGCCGACGGAACAGACCATTACACGGACACGCGGAAACGTGCGGGAAATATCGGGGTCACGTCGACGCAGTCACTTATTCTACAGGAAGCAGAAGTTGCGCAGATGAATCTTTATAATTTTATATCTGATTCTTTTAAGCGGAACTTTTGCATCTGCGTATATTAGGGGGTCGGCATGATCATTGATTACTTAAAGGAACTGGAACAACACATTAACAGTATTAAGGAACTGACCCGCGAAAGCGACGCCCAGAATATCGACATTGAAATGCTGAGAAACAAAGTTTCGGCGTTAGAAACGGCGATAGCGGGCTACACGATACCCGACGGAAGCGTGACCGCGGCAAAGCTGGCAACAAACGCCGTAACGTCGGGAAAGATCGCGGGTTCTGCCGTGACTTCCGCAAAAATTGCTAATGGCGCTGTGACGTCTGAGAAACTGGCGACAGGGGCAGTATATACGGAAAATATCGCGGACAGGGCGGTTACGACAGATAAAATTATAGATGGGGCAATAACTAACGCTAAACTGGCGCTGACACGAACTATATACGTTTCTGCGGAAACGACGCACAGTTTAACGTCTGGAACAACGATGCAACCTATATCTGACGCGTTTTCAATTCCTACGGGTTTACACGTATTTTGGTTGTATATGAGGAAGGGTGTTACTACGGGTGTTACGGGTCAGCATCTGGCGGCAGTTTCCTTATGCGACGCAACGACGGGCGACGGTATCGCGCGTACCGCGGAAGTGCGAAACCCCGCATTTGCCGCGGCGCAGTCTTTAAGCGCGTGCTTCACGCTTAATGTAACAAACGCAACCCGTCAGTATAAACTTTACGGGTTTCAGAGCGCAGGCGTAACAAACAATGATATAAGGGTCGGTCTGATCGGTATGAGATTAGGCGACGCGACCTAATATAAGGGGGTGAAACCATGGGATTATATGAACACCTGCCGTATACCAATTTTCACGAACTTAACTTAGATTGGGTACTGCGGAAAATGAAGGAAATCGAACAGTTGGTCGGCGATTTTACGGGCGACGAACTACAGGAAGCGGTAAACAAATACTTAGATGAACACCCGAATCTGTTCCCGTTCGTAATCCCGCAAATGTTCGGGGCGGTTGCAGATGGTGATTGGGACGACACCCCCGCAATTCAGCGGGCGGTTAACTCTGGGTATGATGTTTACTTTCCTACCGATCATGGGGAAGTTTACAAAGTGACGTCTACCATTACTGTTCCGAACGCGTGCCAGAAACTTTACGGGTCTGCCGATTTTCGCGCGACCGCGTCGAATGGCGTTATCCGTAGAATTTACAGTACAGCGGGACTTGAAACCCAAGAAAGCGCGATCTTCCGAATGGACGTTAGCGCGTCGGGGCTTATTATCGCGAACTTGCGTTTTATTTTGGGAACGAACGAAACGCCCAGACTGGGCGATTCTTCGGGCGTTCTGTTGGACGCAGAAACCAACCAAGAAGACGATAAAGACATTCAGATTTTGAACTGCTCGGTCGTCAACGCGACGACCGCAATAAAATTTAACGGGCGCGGTCTGATTTGTAAAAACGTCACGTTCGGTTCTATGGTGACTGCGGCTAAAATTAATTGGGTGCTGGCGTCTGATTCGTACGATTCGCGCGGCATCTGGTTTGATTCGTGTCGTTTCCATTCTGTGACGGGCGATTACGCAATCGACGTACAGAGCGGGCACGCTTACGGGTTGAAAATAACTAATTGTCTGGCGGATCGGTATTTACACGGGCTGGTGCACTGCGCAGACGTCGCTTATAATTGGACGATCACGGGCAATACTTGCGAACAGGTTTATAGGTCGTCATCGGGGCTGTATCTAATCAAGTTTGATACGGGTGCTGTAAATTGCGCGATCACCAACAATGTTTTTAGATCGCAGAACACGGGAAACGGATATATTAACCATATGGTTTATATTTCGGGAACGTCTGACAATCTGACGATTTCATGTAACGTGTTTGACGGGTCGCATATGTCAATGGTGCGGTTATCCGGCACGGGTAACGTTACGGGCGTTGTTATCGCTAACAACGCGTTTAGTAGAGTAGCAGACGCGGCTAATTCGCAGTATGCGGCAATACAGATTAATAATACGACGCAAGACGGTTTCGCAATCGTCGGGAACACGCTGGGCGGAACTGCGGGTTCTGTGCGTCGTTTGTTATCTGCGTCCAATGTTGGAGCGCTGACGCACTCAACAATAACCGGCAACGTCTGCGCGTCCATTCCTACGGACGCGTACGATAGCACCTGTTCCGTGACGGGAAACGTAACAACACTTACTATCTAATTTCGAACGCTGGCGGGTCTTTTCTTCCTTTCCCCGCCAGCATATTTTCACCTATTTTGTTCAATTATTTAACAATGATCCAAACAAACGTTCGACCTGGCGACGGGGTACGGGTAGGCGGGATTGGGTTTATTTATACTGGAG